>CAZTJW010000022.1:0-8651 GCA_964613775.1 uncultured Thermotogae bacterium | reverse complement strand
TCAGGCACGGCCGACTGGACGAATAAGATCGCCTTGTTCGGATCGATCCCGCATGCGAGCAGATCGAGCGCCATATTGCGCGTCGCCGCACGCAGGGTGTGCGGGTCAACCTCGATCGTGATCGCATGGTAATCGACGATGCAATAGATGCAGTCATGCGTATCTTGGAGCGCAACCCAGTTTCTGATCGCTCCGAAGTAGTTTCCGATGTGGAGCGTCCCGGTGGGCTGAATCCCGGAAAAGACCCGCTGCGTCATGTGCTTACCTCCGTCGCAATTTCCCCCGAAGTATACGTGCCCCTCGTGGCGGTGCGCAACCGTATTGGTTGACCGCATGCCCCACGGTTGTGTACTATCCTTATGGGTGTTTGCATGGAAAATGATCTAGGAGCGATCATCCTGGCGGCGGGCAAGGGAACCCGCATGCGGTCGCAGCGTCCTAAGGTGCTGCACCGCGTGTGCGGGCGGCCGATCATTCACTACGTGCTAGCCGCAGTGACCCACATATCACCAGCGGAAGCCATCGTCGTCGTGGGAAAGGACGCCGAAGATGTAAAAGCCGAACTGCGTGGCGCCGCCGTGCGGTTTGTTGAGCAGCCCCAGCCCCTGGGGACCGGGCATGCCCTGTTGCAGGTCAAGGATCACGTCGCATCTCCCACTTTGCTTGTCCTTCCCGGCGATATCCCACTCATCACCGCGGATGTCCTTGCCCCACTCATCGCGGAGCACCGCCGGACGGATGCCGACCTCACCGTTCTTTCCATGATCGTCACCGACCCGGGAAGCTACGGGCGGCTGGTGCGCGATCACGCGGGACGGCCGGTGCGGATCGTGGAGGCGCGGGACGCCAACCCGGATGAGCTGGGGATCACCGAAGTAAACACCGGGATCTATTGTCTGAGAAATACCCCGTTTCTGTGGGACACGCTCTCCTCGCTCGCGGCGAAGAACGCGCAGGGTGAGTACTACCTGACAGATCTCATCGCCCGCTACTCTCAGGCGGGAAAGCATGTTGGGGGCGTAGTCGCCGCGGACGCGCAGTCCGTAATCGGCGTCAATTCCCGCGTTGATCTCGCCCGTGCTGACCGAGTACTGCGGACACGCGTGGCGAAAAGTCTGATGGACGCAGGCGTGACGATCATCGATCCCGATCACACTTACCTTGAACCCGGGGTAAAGGTGGGCCAGGATACAGTCATCTATCCCGGCACGCACCTGCGAGGAAAGGTGCAGATCGGGAAAAACTGTGAGATCGGCCCGGATACGTGGATCGAGGATACGGAGATCGCGGACAGATGCCGCGTGCGTTATTCGGTCATTGAATCAGCGCACATTCGAGAGGTGTGCACGGTCGGGCCGTACGCGCATCTGCGGCCAGGGGCTGACATCGGCCCGCGTGTTAGGATTGGAAACTTCGTCGAGGTGAAGGCGTCCCGGGTCAATGCTGGGACAAAGGCCGGGCACCTCACGTACATCGGGGACGCAGAGATCGGGGAGAATGTCAACATCGGAGCGGGGACGATCACCTGTAACTACGACGGTAAAACCAAGCATCACACGGTGATCGGTGATCACGCGTTCATCGGAAGCAACTCTTCCCTTGTCGCCCCGCTCAAGATTGGGAAAGGGACAGTGATCGGGGCAGGATCGACGATAACCGATGATGTCCCTCCCGGGACCCTCGCCCTCGGCCGTGCCCGCCAAGTGATAAAGGAGCGCAAAGGTTGATTGGAAAAGAGCTGAAGCTTCTTGCAGGGAACGCAAACCGTCCGCTTGCCGAGGAGATCTCACGTGCGCTCGGCATCGATCTCTGCCGGGCAACGGTCGGGCGGTTCTCCGACGGGGAGGTACGAGTGAAGATTGACGAGACAGTGCGCGGGGCGGATGTGTTCGTAATTCAGCCGACTTCTCCTCCGGTGAACGACAATCTGATGGAGCTGCTCATTATTATCGATGCCCTGCGCCGTGCCTCGGCACGCCAGGTAGCCGCGGTCGTTCCGTACTACGGCTATGCGCGTCAGGATCGCAAGCACATCGGCCGCGTCCCGATCTCCGCTCGATTGGTGGCGAACTTGTTCGAGACGGCAGGAGCGGACCGTGCCCTGACGATGGAGCTGCACGCCGGCCAGATTCAGGGGTTCTTCAATATCCCGGTGGACAATCTGCGCACAGATCCGATCTTCGCCGATTATATTAGGGCAACTGAACATGATCTTTCGGACATGGTCATCGTCTCTCCGGATGTGGGGGGAATGGGACGTGCCCGCCGATTGGCCGAGCGACTTCACCTCCCGCTGGCGGTGCTCGAGAAGAGGCGCAACCTGGATGGGACCGGGATCAAGGAGATTCGAGCAATTGGCGACGTCGCTGGAAGACGGGTTGTGTTGTACGATGACATCGTGTCCACCGGTGGAACCCTGATTCGTGCGGCGGAGGTGCTCATCAAGCACGGAGTAAAGGAGGTATACGCCTGCTGCACGCACGGGGTATTCTCCGGGGATGCGTTACAGGCCATCGCTAAATCCCCCTTGAAAAAGGTGGTCGTGACCGATACCATTTTCCACGCGCAAGCGAGGAAAACTGACTTTATCGAGTATATCCCGGTGGGAGAACACTTGGCAAAGGCGATCCATCGGATATTCGAGGATAAATCGGTAAGCCATCTCTTCCCGCTTCATTGATAACTAGGAGTGAATATGCCAAGGCTAAATGCAAAGTTAAGGACTGCGGGTAAGGCAAATGTCCTCCGCCGCCATGGATTTGTCCCCGGGGTTATCTACGGCCCGAGGGTTGACTCTACTCCGATCGTCGTTGATCAAAAGGAGCTGCGGGCCATGTTTTCCACGATTACCCGTAGCTCGCGGATCGAGCTTTCCCTGACCGATCACGACCAGGAAAAGAAGTTCGATGTGTTTGTCAAGTCGATTCAGTATAACTCAGTCACCGACGAGCCGATCCACGTCGACTTCTACCATCCGGATCCCGGACATCCGCTGCGGCTGCATGTCCCAATTAAGATTGTGGGCAAGGCGCCCGGCATAGATGCGGGTGGAATCCTGGATGTCCTTTTCCACACCGTGCGTGTGCATGGGCTTCCTAAGGACATACCTCACCTAATAACGCTTGACGTTAGCGCTCTTAATATTGGCGATGCAATCCGAGTGCGTGATGTCGATTTTGGCAACGTTGAACCGCTCCTCCCTCCGGAACGGGCGCTCGTCACGGTTGTCACCCCACGCGGTCTAGAGGAAGGTCCGACAGTAGAGGAGGAAGTCACGGAGGAGGCTGGCCCCGAGGAGGAAGCACCTGCTCAAGCTGCGGAAGGGGAATCCGCCTAAAGCGGAAAAAGCCGTCGTTGGCCTGGGAAATCCCGGGCCTGAGTACGCCATCGCCCGTCACAACGTTGGGTTTCAAGTGATCGACCTCTATCGTAGGGAGCACATCCCCCATCGGAAAGGGCGAATCACCTGTTCCTCCATTGTTTATCGCGACGATGGCCTCCTCCTCGTCAAGCCGATGACCTACATGAACGAGAGCGGTCAAGCGGTGCGGCAGGTAGTCGACCGGTTTGGACTTAACCCTTCCGCGATCCTCATCGTGTACGACGATCTCGATCTTTCACTTGGCCGGATGCGCATCCTTCCCAAGGGCGGCCCGGGGACGCACAAGGGGATGCGCTCCATCGTGGATGCGTTGGGAACCGAGGAGGTTCCGCGCCTACGGATTGGAATCGGCGTCGAGGAGCGAACTCCAGACACGGTCGACTTCGTCCTTTCCCGGTTTTCCGAGGACGAGTGGAGGAGAATCGTCCCGGTGTTTCGCCGAGCGGTAGCAGCGATCGAACTGTTTCGGACCGAGAGGCTCGATGCGGTAATGAACCAATTTAACCGGCGCGATGTTGCGTGGCCGCCCATGTGAGCTATACTAATATTGTGGTTTAGGAGGATGAATGTACGATCGATTCTCGCGCGAGTCGATGGAGATTATTGCGCTCTCTCAAGAAGAAGCCGAGGCGTGGCGACACAGCTACGTTGGCACTGAGCACCTGCTTCTCGCGTTCCTCAAGGTCAAGAGAAGTGATGTATACCGGTTTTTGACCACGCACGGGGTGAGCTATACCAAGGTGGCATCGATCCTCGAACAGGAGAAGGGGCACGGTGAGGTGCGCCTGTCCGCTGACGATCTCGAACCGACGCCGCGGCTCAAGCACGTGATGAAGATCAGCTTTGAGGAAGCGCGCCGGGCCGGGCAGACCACGATTCGTCCCGAGCACCTGCTGATGGGGATGCTCCGCGAGGGGGAAGGGACGGGAGCGACGATCCTCAACCACTTAGGGATTGACCTAAACAAGACGCGCGCCTACTTTCTCCCGTCAGCCGGGATCGGGATGGCGATCCGTTCGTCGCGCCGTCAGCAGCGCAAGGGCGATCTCACTGAGTTCGGGCGCAATCTGATCGAGGAGGCGGAGGCCGGGCACCTCGACCCGGTGATCGGCCGTGAGGAGGAGATGGAGCGGATCATCCAGACTCTGGTGCGCCGCAAGAAGAACAACCCTGCCCTGATCGGTGAATCGGGTGTGGGAAAGACGGCAATTGTCGAGGGACTGGCGCAGAAGATCGTTGCTGGCGATGTTCCGTCTCTTTTGCGCTCTAAGGAGATCATCGAGCTCGATATGGCATCGGTCGTCGCTGGAACGAAGTACCGTGGCGAGTTCGAGCAGCGGTTGAAGAATTTGATCGATCAGGTGATGGCATCGGACAACATCATCCTGTTCATCGACGAGCTGCAGACGGTCGTCGGGGCCGGTGGGGCAGAGGGGGCGATCGACGCATCGTCGATCCTCAAGCCACCACTCGCCTCCGGGGCGATCCAGTGCATCGGGACAGCCACCCCGGACGAGTATAGAAAGTCGATCGAAAAGGACCCGGCCCTCAAACGGCGGTTCAAGACGATCATGATTGAGGAACCAACCGTGGAGGAGACGGTAAAAATCTTAAAGGGCCTGCGTCCACACTACGAGAAGCACCACGGTGTGAAGATCACCGATGATGCCCTGTACCAGGCGGCGCGACTTGCCGACCGCTACGTAACTGACCAGTTCCTCCCGGACAAGGCGATCGATCTGATCGACGAGACAGCGGCGCGCATCAAGCTTCGAAGCTCGCGCGTCCCGGACGCGGTGCGTGAGCTTGTCGAAGAGATGGAAGAGGTCGAAGGACGCGAACAGGAAGCGGTTGCCTCCCAGGACTACGAGGAAGCGGCGCGGCTGCGCGATAGAAGGGAAGCCCTCACCCAGGAGATCGCGGAGCGGAGCGAGAACTCCTACCAGGCCGGTGAGCTCGTTGCTACGGGGAAGGATATCGCGCAGATGGTCTCCATGTGGACCGGGGTGCCGATCGGCCATGTCCAGGAAGAGGAGACAGCGCGATTGGTACACATGGAGGAGAAGATTCACGAACGGCTGATCGGACAGGACGAGGCGGTAAAGGCGGTATCCCGCTCCATTCGCCGTGCCTACGCCGGGGTGAAGAACCCACGCCGGCCAGTGGGAGTGTTCATGTTTCTCGGCCCGACCGGGGTGGGGAAGACCGAGCTCTCCAAGACCCTGGCCGAGTTCCTGTTTGGGGATGAGGACGCCCTCATTCGCGTCGATATGTCCGAGTACATGGAGCGGTTCTCCGTGTCGCGCCTCACTGGTGCCCCGCCGGGATACGTGGGGTATGAGGAGGCAGGCGAGTTGACCGAAAAGGTACGGCATCGTCCATACTCGGTTGTCCTGTTCGACGAGATCGAAAAGGCACACCGCGACGTGTTCAACATCCTGTTGCAGGTGATGGAGGACGGGATCCTCACCGACTCGCAGGGCCGGCGCGTCGATTTCCGCAATACTGTTCTCATCATGACCTCGAACGTAGGCAGCGATATGATCACCAACCGGGGGACGCTTGGGTTCAGCGATCAGGAGATCGACTCCGAGGAATCGTACGAGGGCATGAAGGAGCGGGTGATCGGGGAAGTGCGCAAGGTGTTCCGACCTGAGTTTTTAAACCGGCTCGACGACGTTATCGTCTTTCACCAGCTCACCCGTGACCAGGTGAAACAGATCGCCGATCTGATGCTTGGTGAACTCAAGGATCGTCTCTACGAGGAGCATAGGATCACGTTTACCCTCGATGATTCGGCGAGTGAGCTTCTCATCGAAAAGGGATATGACGCCAAGTACGGGGCGCGCCCGATGCGCCGCACGATCGAGCGACTGATCGAGAACCCGATCTCCGAGCTCATTTTGGAGGGAGCGTTTGAGAACGGGTCCACAGTCATCGCCACGGCGAACGGCGAGGAGATCCGATTCGAAAAAGGTAGTTAATCATGGCCTTCCGCTGTGCCAATTGCGGATATCGGTCGGTAAAATGGCTCGGCCGGTGCCCGAACTGCGGCGAATGGGATACGTTTGTCGAGGAGAAGGACCTCGGTGCTGAACCGGCGGAGCCGGGGACGTGGATCGGGGAGGAGCTTCGCCCGATTACCGCGATCGACCTCACCAGTGTGAAGCGCCTCTCCTGCGGGATCGGGGAGGTCGACCGGATCCTCGGCGGGGGAATCATCCCCGGGGCGGTAATCCTGTTCGGGGGGGAGCCGGGAATCGGAAAATCTACCTTGCTCCTGCAAATCGCGGATAAGATCGCGTCCAATTATGGGAAGGTGCTGTACGTCTCTGGCGAGGAATCGGCGGCCCAGATCAAGCTGCGGGCAAGTCGGCTATCAGTGAATAGCCCGGAGCTATTCGTCCTGTCAGAACAGACGCTATCCCGCATCACTCATGCGGTGGAGAAGCTTTCCCCGCATGTGCTCATCGTCGATTCGATCCAGACAACGATCTCTGAGGCCGCACCGGGCGAGGCGGGGAGCGTCCGGCAACTGCGCGAGGTGAGTGCTGCCCTGACCCGGCTTACCAAGGCGCGCACCATGGCGACGTTCCTCGTCGGGCACATCACCAAGGAGGGCGGGTTCGCTGGACCGAAGACGGTGGAACACCTCGTCGACGTCGCGATCTACCTGGAAGGGAGCCGGGGCGAGGAGATGCGCATCCTCCGCTCAGTGAAGAACCGGTTCGGGGGGACAAACGAGGTCGCTGTCTTCCAAATGCTTTCCACTGGCCTCAAAGAGATCACTGATCCATCCCGATTCTTCCTGTCCAAGGACGAGCGGGAGAACCCACAGCCGGGAACGGCGATTGTCCCGATCCTCGAGGGGACGCGCCCGATCCTTGTCGAGCTGGAGGCGCTTGTCTCCCCGACTGGCGGGTACGGTGCACCGCAGCGGCGCACGACCGGCCTCGATTACAACCGTATTCTTCTCCTCCTTGCCGTGATCGAAAAGCGCCTGGGGATCAACACCGGAGGGATGGACGTCTACCTCAGTATCGCTGGTGGTCTGGAGACGCGGGAGCGGGCGGCCGACCTCGGGGTGATCGCCGCGATCGTCTCCAGCCTGCGGAACAGGCCTCTTCCTAAGGGATACGTTCTCATCGGCGAGGTAGGCCTGACCGGGGAGGTGCGCGGGGTGAGAAGGCTGCGGGAACGGGTAAACGAAGCGGAGAAGCTCGGCTACACACATGCTGTCGTCCCGGCCGGGGCCACGCCGCGGACCAAGATTGAACTCATTCCAGTAAAGACGGTGGAAGGGGCGATGGAAACTTTGATGCTCACGTAGAGTGGGGTCAGGTCTTGCAATGCAACACTTCAATTGACACCTAGTGTTGCATTGCAAGACCTGACCCCGCAAAGACGTTGAAAATTAAGGAGGAAGGATGGAAGACAAACGGCTAGAGAGGTTGGACACAGCAGCGCAAGTCTTGCGGGAGAAGCTCCCTGGGATCCCGGAGGTGGCACTCGTCCTCGGCTCGGGGCTGTCCGAGGCATTTGGAACACCAGTTGGAGGGATCCGGATCCCGTGGAGCAAGATTCCGGGCTTTCCACTTCCCACCGTCATTGGCCACGCCGGTGATTTCTGGGTGGGGCGAATCAACGGGAAACAGGTCCTCATGCAGCGGGGAAGGACTCACTTCTACGAGGGGTACTCCATGGACGAAGTTGTCTTTTCCACACGTCTATTCGCGCTTCTCGGGATAAAGACGCTGATCGTGACGAACGCATCCGGGGCGATAAATCCGGAGTTCAAGCCCGGAGATCTCGTACTCATCACCGATCACATCAACATGATTGGTGAAAACCCGCTGCGTGGCCCGAACTTAGACGCTCTTGGCCCGCGGTTTCCCGATATGTCTGCCGCCTACTCCCCGCGGTTGCGAAAAGTCGCACTGGATACGGCAAATGCAGAGAGGATCACCCTCAAACAGGGGGTATACGTCGCCACCTTAGGTCCGTCCTACGAGACCCCGGCCGAGATCCGCGCCTTCCGGGCGCTCGGAGCGGACCTTGTTGGCATGTCAACCGTCCCCGAGGTGATCGCGGCGAACCACGCCGGGATGGAGGTCCTCGGGATTTCGTGTGCCACCAACCTCGCCGCCGGAGTGAACCCGGGTGCACGCCTCTCACACGCCGAAGTGATCGAGACCACGCGCCACAAGGGTGCAGAGATGCGCAAACTAATATATGCGGTGATCGCCCGCCTGTAACACTCATAAACAAT
>CAZTJW010000021.1:0-8908 GCA_964613775.1 uncultured Thermotogae bacterium | reverse complement strand
TGAATGGCGTATTGGCAAAGATCAACGCCAACATGGACGAGATCGATACGTTCAACGGCAAGGTCGCTGATCTGCGCGACACCGTGCAGGCGGTATCGATCGAGATCAAGCAGGCAGAAGGAAAGATGGTCGGCCTGCGCCAGCAGGTAGACAAATTAGATACCACCCAAGCAGGATACGGAGAGCGGATTGCAGCGTTGGAAAAGCAGTTGGCCGCCCTTGCTGCTACGTGTGATACTATCTCCCAAAAAACCGACATTAACCAGAAGGATATCACTGCGCTGAAAGATCAGTTCGCTGCATTCGTCAAAGAGCATCAAAAGGTCAGCACAAAGGTACAAGCAGACATCGCCGCATTGAAGGAGAACGTCGCTGCCCTCGATTCTCGCGTTAACGCGCTAGAGCAACAGGATGTAGGCACGTTTAAGAAGAAGGTTATCGAGCTCGAGCGTACAGTGAGCGCGCTCTCGATTAAGATTGATGACAACCGCACTAAGCTCGAAGGGTTCGACCAGGCAATCTCTGGGTTCGCGAGCGGAATCGATGCAAATAAGAAAGCGATCCTCGCCAACAAGAGCCTGCTCAGTGATCACGAAAAGCGGATCGCCACTTTAGAGAAGAGCAGCGCACAGGTTGCCGGGATCCAGGACCAACTGAATTCCCTGTACTTTATCTCGATCGTCGGCCTCCTTGCTGGGACAGGAGCGCTCGTGTGGATGTTCCTCAAGTAACCATGAAGTAATGTAGGGAGAGGCGGAGCGATCCCCTCTCCCGTTTATTTTGCACTGACGCGTAATAAAAGTTATATTAGTAAACTGGTTTTGGAGGGGGGAAGCATGGAGCGGGTAGGAGTGCGGCTTAAGCGGTTCCGTTTGCAGCATGGCTGGAGCAAGCGGCACACGGCTAATGAGCTTGGAGTTTCGATCCCGTCGGTCATTCGCTGGGAGGAAGGCAAAAGCACGCCGAACGACTACAACCGGTTCAAGATTGAAAGCCTTATCTCCTCGTCGAGCAAGGAAGCCGATCTGGTGCGATGACAAAGATCACGAAGCTCGAACTCACCGGGTTTAAATCGTTCCGCAAATGTACGGTGATCCCGTTCTTCCCCGGCATGACCGCTGTCCTCGGAGAGAATGGATCGGGCAAGTCGAACCTGATCGACGCCATCCGGTTTGTCATGGGACGCCGTTCGTCACAGCTGCGTGCTGATCGGCTGGAGCACCTATTGTTCAACGGTGGTGAGCGTTACTCCCCGGTCGATGTCGCAGAGGTGAACCTCCATCTCGATAACCAGGATGGGATCTTCGACCGGTTCCTCTCCGATGGAAAGCAGGCACCGGAGATTGTCCTCGGACGGCGCATCACCCATCGTTCCTCGGCGTACACGTTTATGGGTAAGGCGTGCCCACGCGGGCTGATCGACCGTATCTTGGAAGAGGCAAAGATCGATCCGGACGGGCAGCAGGTGATCGCACAGGGGCAGATCACGGAGGTCATCAAACGAAGCCCACTCAGGCGGCGGGAGATCATCGATGAGGTAAGCGGAATCGCCGCGTACGATGAGAAGCGCAAAAAGGCGATAGAGGAGCTGAAGGATGTCAAGTCGAAGCTCAATACTCACCGCGTCATCCTCGTCGAGCGCCACCGCCGCCTCATTGCCCTTCGGGCTGAACGGGATGCCGCCCTGGAATACAAGCGCTTGCTCGATGACCAGGTGCGCATCGAACGTTCCATCCGCCTGCAGCACCGTAAGGCGATGGAGGCACGGCTGCGCAAGGCGGTGGAGGAACGGGAAGGGATGGCAGAGAGGGTCGAAGCCCTACAGAAGGAGCTTTCATCCTTGGACCTGGCGATCGAAAACAAGGAGTGGGAGATCGAGGGGGTGCACGCGGAGCTGGGGAAGGACGACCGAGTGGCGCTGGTGCAGGAAGTAGAGAAGCTGCGCGCAACGGTGATGCAGAAGCAGACGGAGATCGAGTTTAAGCAGGCTCAGGTGCGCAACCTTGAGGAGATGATTGGGGAGATTACCAAGGTGCAGGCAGCAGCGATTGCGCGGGCGAAGGCTCCGACAAGTGCAAATCGAGCTGTCCAAGCGCTCCTTTCCCGCAAGCGTGGCGGGGTATATGGGACGATTACCTCCCTTGCCAGCCCACACGCCGGGTTTGAAGCGGCATTTGAGACTGCGGCAGGTGGGCATCTGAACGATCTTGTCGTCGATTCACGTGAGACGGCGATCGAGTGCATCAACTACCTTAAGGCAAACCGCCTCGGGCATGCTCGCTTCCTCCCGTTGCATCGGCTCGTTGCGCCGCGCAAGAGCCTTGCCTCAGCAGACGCGCTCAAACAGCCAGGGGTCATCGACTATGCGATCAGTCTAGTCGATTTCGATTCCAAGTACCGGCGGGCGTTTGAGTACGTACTCGGAGACACAATCGTCGCCGAAGATCTGGAGGCGCTGCGCGATATCGATGGGGTGCGTGCGGTTACGCTCGACGGTGACCTGCAGAGTCGCGGTGGCGCGCTGAGCGGGGGATGGCGTCCGTCGCGGCGCATTAATCCCGCTCCGGCCGAATCCCCGGATGCCCAGTTCGACGTGACCAAACGCCGCCAGCAGATCACAAAGCTCAATCGGGAGATCGTACGGTTGGAGAATGACCTCAACCAACAGCAGGAGATCCTTGCGGCCAAGGAACGGACACTCGCCGCGCGTAACGCTGATGAGGAAAAAACTAAGGGCACGGCATCGACCCGTGGAGAGGAGCTGCGCGCCCTGCGCGAAAAGCGCCGCGATGTGTACCAGAACCTGGAAACGCTGCGCCGCGGGCTGGCACGCTACGAGCGCGAACAGGCGGAGGCACGAACAGCGTTGGAGTCATTCGCCGCGGAGGAGTTTGACACCACGCAGTGCATCGATGCTCCACTTTCCGAATTGGAAAAGAGGTTGGGGGAGACGAAACAGCGAATCCGTAGGCTTGAACCGGTGAACATGCGGGCAATTGACGAATACGCGACGTTAGAACAGGAGTTCAACCAATTTCAAGAGAAGGTGAATGCGCTCGCGGCGGAGAAGCATGAGATCGAGCGGCTGATTGGAGAGATCGAGGAGCGGAAACGCGCGCAGTTCTTGGAGACGCTGCATGCAATTTCCGTCCAGTTCGACCACATCTTCCGCGAGCTGTTCCAGGGGGGAAGTGCGTCGTTGGAACTTGAAAACCCTGACGACATTGCAAGTGGACTTCTAATCAAGGCTAATCCGCCGGGCAAGGAGCCACACGTGATCGATGCCCTATCTGGTGGGGAGCAAACGTTGGTGGCGACGGCGTTCATCTTCGCCTTGCAGGAGTACCAGCAGGCACCGTTCTTCATCCTTGATGAGATCGATGCCGCCCTCGACATCGTGAACGCCACGCGGCTGGCGCGCATGCTCAGTGAATACGCAAAGCGGATACAGGTGATCGTTGTCTCACACAATGAGGAAACAGTTCGTCATGCCGATCGTGCCTATGGGGTGACAATTAAAGATGGTGTTTCCCAGATACTGGCGCTCAACCTGAACTAACGGAGGAAGATGGAAACCGCTCGGATCGCTGATATTCCGCTTGCAGAGCTGACGAACGAGTCGTGGGAAGGGACTTTGCGTCGGCTCACCGCGGACATGGATCCGTGGGACATTGACGTCGGGGAACTTGCCCGCCGTTACCGCGAAATGGTGCGCGCGATGCGCGAGCTCCGCTTCGAGGTTCCGGGGCGCATGGTGGTCACATGCTCAGTGCTTCTGCGCATGCAATCCGATAAGCTCCTCGCTGCCGCCCGCCCGCAGGACGAGTTCATCGCTGAGCTCGAGGATGTGGTCGATGAAGCGGCGCAGGAGTGGGAAGCGCCAATCGACCCGGATGAGGAATTCGCCCTTCCAGTGCGACGGCGTCCTCGCCGGCGTGTGACATTAGCCGATCTACGCACTGCCCTCACCGCCGCGCTGCGCGTAGACCGCCGGCGCAAGGAGCGGCGAAGCGCTCAGCTCGAGGATGAGGAAGAGATCTTCGACCACTTCACAATCGGGGGTGAGGATATTACTGACCGGCTACACCGCCTGTTTACACGCATTAAGACGCTCCTCTCCGGCAGGCGGGCGATCAGCTTCTTCCGGCTCCTTGAGCGCGGGGACAAAGATGAGCGGGTGAGCCGATTCATCGAGGTGCTGCACCTGGCAGCGCAGGGGGAGATCGCCTGCGAGCAGGAGGAGTTCCTGGGGAACATCATCATTCGTTTGCCCGACGGGGAGTGAGGGGATCCGATGTCGGAAGACGCGCGTGTGCGCGATCGAGGACTCATTGAGGCAGCCTTGTTCCTCTCCCCTGAGCCGCTCACCCGGCGCCGGCTCGCCAAGCTCCTCGGTGGGACAGCGCTCGCATACGTCGATCGGATCCTGGAGGAGATAAAGGCCGAGTTCAACGCGCCGGCACACGGGATTGAGCTTCTGACCGAGGATGGACGCGCGTTTTTTCAGGTGAAACGCGATTATGTGGACAAGGTCGCGAGCCTCGCGCCGCAGCAGGACATCCCCCGTCCGGTGCTGCGCACGTTGGCGATGATCGCCTACAACAATCCGATGACCCAGGCTGACCTTGTAAAGGCACGCGGGAACAAGGCGTACGGCCATGTAAACGAGCTGATCGAACGGGGGTTGATCCGCTCTGAGCCACAAGGGCGGACCCTCCTCCTTTCCGTGACGGATAAGTTCCTTCGCTACTTTGGGCTATCCACCGTGGAGGAGTTCCGGCTGCACGTTGGGGCGATCAAGGACGAGCTTAAACTGAACCAGGAACCACCAAAGGAGGCATCATAAATGCAAAAGTACGAGTGCACGATGTGCGGTTACATCTACGATCCGGAGAAGGGCGATCCAACGGCGGGCATCAAGCCGGGAACCCCGTTTGCCGATCTGCCTGATGACTGGAAGTGTCCGGACTGCGGTGCAGGGAAGGACGCGTTCGAACACGTGTAATAACGGACGGGGCATTATCCTGCCCCGCCCGCATCCTATTTTGTCATTGGTTTAAGTTAGAGATAGGCATCCTCGCCTAGCTCCGCTTCGTCGAGTCCACCCAGCTCCTCCTCTTTACTTACCCGCACCGGGGTAATCTTATCAATCAGCCACAGCGCGGCGTAAGTGAACACAAAGCAGTAGACAACGATCAGGGTAACGGCAGCAAATTCCTTAAGGAAGAACACGGAGTTACCGTATATCAGCCCGTTTGTTCCATGCGGGTTGACGGCTTTACTGGCGAATAGCCCGAGGAGCAGTATTCCCACGTAACCGCCTACTCCGTGGACACCCCATACATCAAGGGCATCATCCCAACCGCGCCTGTTCTTGTGGGTAATGGCGATGTAGCTGAACAGGGAGGCAGCTACTCCGATTAGCATCGCCCACTGCACGCTCACGTACCCGGCAGCCGGGGTGATGGTGGCAAGTCCAGCAACCGCACCGGTGAGCATCCCGAGCATCTTCGGCTTGTGCTCAAAGATCCATGAGAGGGTGAGCCAAGTAATTGCAGCGAACGATGCAGCGATGTCAGTATTGAGGAACGCGTTTGCCGTTACTGCATCCACCCGCAGCTCACTACCGGCGTTGAACCCGTACCAGCCGAACCAAAGAAGGGCAGTTCCCAAAGCGACGAGCGGGATACTGTGCGGCTTCGATTTAACGTTTCGCCTCCCAACGTAGAACACCGATGCCAATGCGGCAAACCCGGCGCTGGCATGCACAACGATTCCACCAGCGAAGTCGAGGACACCCCACTGCTCCAGGATCCCCCCGCCCCACACCATGTGCACGAGCGGAAAGTATACGAACAGAAGCCACACCGTGAGGAAGATCAGGTACGCGCGGAATCTTACCCGATCAGCGAACGCACCAGTGATGAGCGCCGGGGTGATGATGGCGAACATCATCTGATAAGAGATAAACACGAACAGCGGGATACTGGTATTCCCCCAAAACGGGGTCTGAATGCTGACCCCATGCAAGAGGAAATACTGACCGGGATTACCGATCATCCCGCCAAGGTCCTTACCGAAGGCCAGGCTGAACCCGACTATGACCCACAGGATCGTCGTCCAGCCCATGGAAACGAAACTTTGTAGCATGATCATGAGCACGTTCTTCCTGCTCACCAATCCACCGTAGAAAAACGCCAGCCCCGGGGTCATCAACATAACAAGGCTGGTGGCGACGAGCATAAACGCGGTGTTACCAGTGTCAAACATAACTTACTCCTTTCCTCCTCTTTCTATCTTGAACCCATGTGTACGCGTATTCCTACATCTCTCGATTCTACCTCCCTTCCGATACATGGCCGCTAACAAATTTGTTGGTATATGATAGTCTGTTACGCGAGATGCGCAAAACACGGGTTGTTTATGGCTTGATAAATAGGACCGATTTGGTACACTTTCGTCAGTGGTCAAATTGAACGGACGAATCTACTTAGACAACAGTGCTACAACCCCAGTTGCGCCGCAGGTCATTGCGGCGATGCAGCCTTACTTTTCCGATGCGTACGGAAACGCGTCCAGCCTTCACTTCTTTGGGCAGGAGGCCCGGCGAGCGATCGAAGAGGCGAGAGCGCAGATTGCCGGCACACTTGGTGCCGCCCCAGAAGAGATCTTCTTCACCTCCGGGGCAACTGAGTCGAACAACCTAGCGATCAAGGGGCTTGCGTTTGCGCATCCGGATAAGCGGCACATCATCACTTCGAAGATCGAGCACCACGCCGTGCTCCATCCGTGCGCGTGGCTAGAAACACAGGGGTACAATGTGACCTACCTCGACGTCGATTCCTACGGGCGTGTCGACCCAGAAGCGGTACGGGATGCGATCCGTGACGACACCCTCCTCGTTTCGGTGATGGCCGGGAATAACGAGATCGGAACGATTGAGCCGATCGATAAGATCGGTGCGATTTGCCACGAGAAAGGCGTCCCGTTTCACACCGATGCTGTCCAGGCGTACGGGAAGGTCCCCCTTCCGATGGAGGTCATCGATATGCTCTCGGTCTCGGCACATAAGCTGAACGGGCCGAAAGGAGTGGGATTCCTGTACGTGCGCAAGGGGCTCAAGCTCACACCGCTCCTTCACGGTGGCGGGCACGAGCGCGGCCTCCGCAGCAGCACGGAGAACACCCCGGGGATCGTGGGCATGGCCGCGGCAGCGAAGCTTGCATTCTCCGAGCGGGATGAGGTAGAAGCTCGATTGCGCGGCTACCGGACCCGGCTGATCCAGGAGATCGAAAAGATCCCGGGTACGCGCCTAAATGGGCACCCGACCGATAGCCTTCCCCACGTCACCAACTTCAGCTTTGCGGGGATCGAGGGTGAGAGCCTGGTGATGCGCTTGGATGAGCGTGGGATCGCCACATCGACGGGATCTGCCTGTTCTTCACCCAATCTCGAACCGAGCCATGTCCTGCAGGCGATCAAGGTGCCGCTTGCGATGGCGCATGGAAGTCTGCGCATCAGTACTGGCCGCGAGACGAAAGAAGAGGACATCGAGACGCTCCTCAACGTCCTTCCCACGGTTGTAGAAGAGCTGCGCGCGATCTCCCCGTTTAAGGTAGGTGAATGATGTATACTGAGAGGGTAATCGAGCACTTCCGCCACCCGCACAACCAGGGTAAAATTCCCAATTATTCAGCGGTGGGAAAGGTGGGAAACATCGTGTGTGGTGATGTAATGTGGATGTACATCAAGGTGGAGAAGGATAACGCCGGGCGCGAGGTGATTGGGGATATCTCCTGGGAGACGTTTGGCTGCACCGCGGCGATTGCTACTTCGTCGATGGTCTCTGACATGGCCAAGGGAAAGACGATTGAAGAGGCAATCGCGATCACCAATAGGGACGTAGCCGACGAACTCGGGGGGCTGCCACCGGTGAAGATGCACTGCTCAGCGCTCGCTGCAGATGCGCTGAACGAGGCGATCTACAACTACCTCGAGGATGCCGACCGTGAGATCCCAGAGGCGCTCAAGCGTCGGCATGATCACATCGCCCGGGAGATGGAATCCCTGGAGAAGCGGTATGCCGTGTTCCTGCAGGCGCAGGAAGCAGCGCACGCCGACGGGGAAAGGTAGGAGAAGGGATGCACCTCACTAAGAAATCAAGCTATGGACTGATCGCGGCGATCGAGCTTGCATCGAACCGTGATGCTGGCCCGATACCTGCCCGGGCGATCGCTGAAAAATACAGCCTTCCCCTGCCGTTCGCCGAGAAAATAATGACCGAGCTTAGCGCTGCCGGGGTGGTAAAGGCACGCAAGGGACGCCACGGTGGATACAAACTCGCGATGGATCCAAACAACATATCACTGCGGTACATTATCGAGTCACTCGGTGAATCGCTCGATTTGGTAAGGTGCATTCGCCCGGGCGAGGCAAGTTGTCAGCTCCTTTATGTATGCCCGACCAAGGATGTATGGGCAACGATCGACGAGCGATTTAAGGTATTGCTCGATTCGCTCTCCCTCGCCGACCTGTCCTGTTGATCCGCGGGTTTACGTGCTGCCGACAGGCACGGGATGAAATGCCGTGTTGGACGCAGTTTGTACCTTAGGCTGCCGGACTGTAATTTGCCGCGGACGTTGGATGATGATCTCCGGGCCGTGGTAGTACTTGAGATATCCGGTCACTGCGAGCGTCTTTCCTTGGTAATCAACTGCCGGATTGATCCCGCGCGCGGTGAATCGATCGAGGTCACCGGTGAAGATGACGGCGCTGAAATGGCCCTCATTGGCGGATGATGATTCTAAACTGATTATAGCGCTTGATTGGTATACGCTTTGCACCTGAAATTCAACTGTCACCCACTTCCACCGGTATCTGTTGAACTCACTTTCCGCCTGGGCCGCGG
>CAZTJW010000020.1:0-8923 GCA_964613775.1 uncultured Thermotogae bacterium | reverse complement strand
ATTTTTCGGGAAGTGAGCAGGTAATCGTCGAGTTCGACACGGGAAAACGCAATGGACTCAAGGACCCGAAACTCCTGAAAAGGATCGTGGCGTTCGAGGACTGGCTGAAGACAAAGCCGGGGGTGAAGATCAACAAGACGATCTCGCTCGCCGACATGGTGCGCGAGATGAATCAAAAGTTCCACGCTGACGATCCGCGCTACTATAAGATCCCGGATGATCCCAAGCTGGTCGCCCAGCTCCTGCTTCTGTTCACGTTCCAAGGAGGAGACCTGGGGAACATGGCACTGGGGGATTTCTCCGCCGGGGAAGTAACCGGGCTGTACGACTCGTGTAACAGCTCGGCGCAAGTGACTTTCATCCGCGAAGTGGAGGCGTATCTGAAGAAGAACTTCCCGGACGTACATGCGGAGATGGTGGGGGAGACGCGCATTGCGGGGAGCCTGATGGCAAAGATCGTGAAAAGTCAGATCACGAGCCTGCTCACATCAATTGTCACGTCCGGACTGATCGTCGCCTTGCTCATGCAGTCGATCGTCGCCGGCCTCATCAGCCTGATCCCGCTCGTGCTCACAATCCTGATCACATTCGGAGTGATGGGATTCTCCTACACACCACTCGATATAGCAACCCTGATGGTCGCGTCGATCGCAATCGGAATCGGGATTGACTATGCGATCCACTTTATGAGCCGCTTTCGCCGGGAGTACCAGAAAGACCGGAACGAGAAACGGGCGCTCACCGACACGATCCAGACAACCGGACGCGGAATAACGTTCAACGCGATTGCCCTTGCACTGGGATTTGGGGTACTTTTGTTCTCCACATTCAAGGGGACACGTGACTTCGGCCTGCTCATCTCGATGACGATGATTATCAGCGCTCTTTCGGCGTTCACCACTATTCCGGCGGTTCTCGTCACCTGGAAACCAAGGTTCCTGTTAGCTCGCGCTAGGAACAGGAAGGAGGTGGTTCATCAAGAACCAGGTATACACCACCTAATTAGTCAACCGGGATCGGCGGATGATCCCGCATCCCAAAGCAATAAAAATGAACAAAAAAAGGAGGATGAAAATGAAAAAGGCTAGTCTAATTGCTATTGCCGCGCTAGCGGTCGGTCTTCTCGTGATAAGTACCGTGAGCTATGCCGCCGGCCTCACCGGGGATCAGGTCCTGCAGAAGGTTGATGCCCACGAGACGCAGGTTAGCGGTGGCAATCTGATTACCACCATTCGATTCGACAACGTCTATTCGGATGGCACAACTGCGTACAACGTGTTTGGCGGGCTAAGCATGAAGGCCACCGGACAACCGGACAAGTCGTTGGTTTACTTCGAGGCCCCAGAAGATGTTGCCGGGTCAATCTTTCTCAGCATCAAACCGGAGGGGAAGGATGCCCAAATGTGGCTCTATCTCCCGGCGCTGGGGAAGGCCAAGGAGCTTGTGGCCGAACAGCAGCATAAGAGCTTTGCCGGAAGCGCCTTCTCGTACAAAGATATCGGGAACCGCAATTTAGCCGACAAGTTCACTGCCAAGATTATCGGCGATGAGTCTGTGAGAGTTGGGGATAAGTCCTACGACTGCTACGTGCTCAAGCTCACGGCAAAACCCAATGCCGATGCCGATTATCCAAGCGGTAAAGCATGGGTGGATAAGACGAGCTTCCTCCTGCTAAAAAGCGAGGACTATAACTCAGACGGCAAGCTCGCGCGGACGATGGAGGTCCTGAAGATCGGGACGTTTGAGGGGAACCTCGCGGCTGACAAGATGATCGCCAAAAACGTCATCGATAAGAACTCGACCACGATCACCTTCTTATCGCGCAAACGCCCAGCAAGCCCGATCCCGGACTCCGTGTTTGATCCGAACAACCTGGCGTCGTTCAACCCGAAAAAGTTCGGTTTCTCATCATAGCCTTAGCGCGGGCCTGGGAGAGTGTTCCCCAGGCCCGCCTAAACAACATACGTCTCCCCATCGCGACAGAAGGTCACATTGTTGTCATTGAGTGGGGGTGGATTTCCACTGAGATGCGTCGCGAGAACCGCCCCTTTCGACTCATGAGCGATCCGTGCCACTGCGCGCACATCCAGGTGTCCGGGATCATTTGCCGGCGTTGGGTGGGTGCACTCGGTGATCACGATATCCGCTCCGGCGATTAGGCGGTGAAGCTGCGGGCATTCGCCCGTATCACCGGTGTAGGCAATCACACGGCCGTTGTGGTTAAATCGATACCCGTAAGCAGCAAGGCCGAAATGCTCCATTGGCACCGCGGTAAAGGAAAGATCGCCAGCACGATAATCCCCTGCATCTGTTACCTCGACAAACCGGAGAAAGCGTTCGGCCGGGAGTCCATGTTTCGCGAGATTCGGCCATGCCAACCGGTACAGCTCGTGGACGCGGTCGGCCAATCCGCGGGGGCCAACGAGGTAAAGCGGTCGATCCCGGCTCAGGGAAAAATGATAAAGCAGAAGGAAAAACGGGACTCCAAATACGTGATCCCCATGAAAGTGACTAATGAATACGTAATCGATCGCCGCGATGTCCGCGCCTACTCGGTACAGTTGAGAAATCGCCGTCGGCGGTAGATCGAGGAGAATTTTTCCATCGATGAGCAGAGAGCTCCACATCCGCCCTTCCCCAAGTGCTGACCCCGAGCCGAGACAGGTTATCCCGATTTGATCCATGTGCTAGCTCAGCGCGCGGTCCGTCTCCCGCAAGCGACGCGCCAACTCTTTCAGCATTCCCAGTGCCACTTCGGGATAGGCAGCGATCAGGCCCTTCATCGCCCACGGCGAGAGGATGAGGCAGCGGGTGTCATCGGTAGCGATCACGTCCGCTGAACGTGGAGCTTCATCAAGGAGGGACATTTCACCGAAGAACGAGCCTTTCCCTAACTTCGCCAGTCGCTCACCGCCCTTGCGCACCTCGGCTCCTCCGGAGATGATGAGGTAGAATCCAACGCCGGTGTCTCCTTCGGAGACAATCTTTGTCCCTGCCTTAAACTCCTTGTCCGCTGCTGATTTAAGGATTGCCCGCAAGCCCCGCTCGCTCAGCCGGGAAAAGAGCGGTACCTGCTTGAGAAGGACAATCGTATCCTGGTTGATCATGTTTCCTCCTTATCGATCGATATCGTGAGGCTACGCAGCATGATATAATAACCGTGGGATAATTTGCAATGAGAGAGGAGAGAAGATGTCGTGGAGCACCACCCTTAAGAACCGTCAATTGATAAGAGCACATCTCGCCGCCGGAGAGGAGATCGGGGTCATGTTCAGTGACATCCGGGGGTTCACGAGTTACACCGCAACGAAAGGGGATCAGGCCGCGTGGCGGCTTGCACGACTGCACGAGGCACTTATGCGCGATGAGATTGAAGGGCATAACGGGATTCTCGTGAAGACGCTGGGAGATGGGATCATGGCCGCATTCGCCGAGTTGCGGGATGGGGTTATGGCTGCAATAACGATCCAACGGGCGATCAGGGAGCAAAGCAAAAAGTCCGCTGATCAGTTGGTAGATGTCGGGATCGGCTTGGCAAGCGGCACCCCAGTGATGACTGAAACCGACCTATTTGGAAACTCGGTCAACCTCGCCCAGCGCCTCTCTGCATTGGCCAAGGGAGGGCAAATCCTCGTGACAAAAAAGATCAAGGACGCTGTCCCCCTTGAAGACGGATTACACTACATCCCGCTCGGGCGCCGTGAGTTGAAAGGCATGGGGAAAGAGGAGATCTTCGATGTGGCGTGGATGAAAGAGCTGTTTAGAATTTCAGACATCCACGATCGCATCACCCTTGTTCTTACAGCCCACGGCACAGTGGCGGTGGAATTGGCAAAAGGGATGCGAAGCGCAACTGAAAGAAGACGGTCCCCTT
Organism: uncultured Thermotogae bacterium; assembly: GCA_964613775.1. Classification (GTDB taxonomy): domain Bacteria; phylum Bipolaricaulota; class Bipolaricaulia; order UBA7950; family UBA9294; genus S016-54. The sequence goes on along the minus strand of CAZTJW010000020.1, from coordinate 5,049 downwards.
TTTCTTTCTTACACCCACGTAAACCGAGCGCCGATGAACGTTCTGAGGTAAGCCACGAATATCCGGCGGATGAGGTGAGCGCCTCTCTTCGTCACCGGAGGCTCACTGTGCGGCTGGAGCGGAGAGCCATCCACCTGCGTGGGGTTGACCCACAGAAGGCGAATGGGTTCATTAATCGCCTTAGGACGCTTCAAGAAACGCGAAACGAGGCGACTTCCACTGGGTAAATAGATCGACATTGAAATCGGATCGAGTGGAATGGAGACTCTAAACAAATGAGATACGGGAGAAGATTAATGGCCAAGGTCGGCATTGGGATCCTGGTGATCCTGATGGTTGCTGTTGTGTCAACGGGCGAAACGCTCCCTAAGGGCGTTCTCCCTGCCCCGCCTGCTAGCTCGATCGCGGCCAAGATCGCGACCAATAGGCAAGTTTATGCCCCTGGGGATGAGATCAGAATCACGGTTGAGGTGGACAAGCCCTGTTACCTCTACCTCTACGACATCGATCCTGCCGGCACAGTGACCCTGCTCTTTCCCAACCGGTTTCAGTCCAGGCCGCGTATTCTGGCAGGAAAGCTTATCCTCCCGGGGAAAGGGTATCGATTCATCGTGAAGGGTCCAGAGGGGGTCGAAACCCTCGTCGCCGTCGCCGCGGGAGCCCCGATACCTGCGCTTAAAGTGAAAGAGGAAAAGGCAGCGTTCCGGTCATTTAAACTTACCCCGAACGCCTTCGTAAAAAAGCTCCAGGTCACCCTCGATAAAAGCGCATACAGTACCGCATGGACGCAGATCACCGTGTATCAGCCGAAAGGGACCCTTTTTATCGACTCCGACCCGAAAGGGGCCGAGATCTACGTGAATGGTAGGCGTGTGGGCGAAACGCCAAAAGCGGTCACCGTGCCCGCCGGCGAGAGCACGATTACGCTCGAAAAAGCTGGTTTCCTCCCGTATTCGACAACGATCAAACTTGCGGATAAAACTGCGGCTGAGATCTCAACCCGTCTAGAGAAGATATCGCTTCAACCGCCGAGCGTGGCGGAGTTCTCCGCTCCTTTTTCCGGGTTCTTCGCCCTTGACATCGGAACGGACAGCCTCGGTGGGGAGATCGGCATTGCGCGGAGCTTTGGGGTCTCCGCCGCGGCACGGTACCTCGACGACCGGGCGATCGCTGGTCCGGAGTGGGAAATTGGAGTTCGGCTTCATATCCAAGCCGTCGAGAACATCCGCGTAATCCTCGGCGGAGGGATCGGGCTGCGGGAGCGGTACGTGGTCCCGCCGTCTGGGGCTCCGCTCCCACGGAGTATTATTCCAGTACCGGAGACGGAGACACGAGTTTTCCCTAGCCTTACGATTGGACTGGAGCTCGACCGCGAATACGAGTATTTATTCGGTGGATATGATCTGCGCCGCGGGCTGATCCTCGGGATCGGGATCCTGATCGGGGGCGAATAGTATCGGAACGCCGGCATTAACGCTCTCCTTGACCTTACCAGGTAGAGGGGTATACTTTTAGAATGAGCCCGCGTACATTAATGTAGGCGGGCGTGAATTTTGGAGGGGAAATGATAGAGGAATACTTAAAGAAGATCCTCTCTGCGGAAGAAAAAGCGAAGAAGATCGAGGATGACGCACAGCACAAGGCGGAAACGATCATCGCTTCCGCAAATCAGAAGAGGGATGAGCTATTAGCGCATGCGGAAAGGCGGGCAGCGGCCCGGTTGAGTAAGTTGCGTGCCCAAGCGGAAGCGGACGGCAAGGCGGAGGTAGCTAAGCGGGAGGAAGAGCATAAACAGCTCATCAACGCGCTCAGAGGGCGCTACCAGAAGCGGCATACTGAGGTAGTCGACAAGGCGAACCTCGACTTATCTACCCTGCTTTCGTTGGCAAAGGAGTAAGATGTCGGCCTATCTCCTTGCGAAGATCCGCGGGAAACTATCGCGGATGGTGGAGGAACGGGATATTGAGGCGTTGGCCGAGGCGGACCGCGACGCGCTCTTCCAGCGGCTGCAGGCTTCAACGTACGGTCCTTACCTCGGCGCGGGTGAATCGCTTGCCCAAATTTCTGATCGCTTGCGCCAGGGTTTCTTCGCCGATGTCGCTAGTCTGCTTCCTTCGCTAGAAAAAGATGATAAAGCCCTGCTTTTAGACATCCTTGCGCGGTATCGGGTGGAGAACTTAAAGACGATCCTGCGCGCTCAGTTGCGCCACGTACCACCGAGCGATGTAAAGCAACGGCTGTTCTCACTCCCGTGGGAGCATGTGGACTATCAGCACTTGCTCGACACCGCCCCGATTGATGCGTTGATTCAAGCAGTACCGTGGCCGGAATACCGCGCTCGCCTCGACGCGGTGCATCGGCAAGTGGGAGATAAGCACGTGTTATTCCCGTATGAATCGGATCTTGATTCCACGTATCTCGGGCGATTGATCCGGCGCCTTAAGACGAGCGCGGCGGATGTGACGCCGATCCTCAAAAATCGGGTGCTAAAGGAGATATTAGCCTGGGCGTTTCGGTTGAAACATTATGGGTATTCCTTCCCGGAGATGGTGAACATCCTCCCCGATTTTCGTCCCGTCGTCCCGCACGAGGAGTTGCGCCACATTGTGGAGGACGCTGATGGGTGGCACGCGATCTCCCACTTCCTGAGAAATGAACTCGCGGATGAGTTGGAACACATGGATGAATTTGATCTCGAGGTGGTGGAAGCGCTGCTTGATCGGGAATTTGTCCATTTGGCTCGCCAGGCGCTTGTTACGTCGCAGTTTGGGATGGGAGTCGTCGTTGGTTACGTGTACCTGAAGGATCTTGAGCTGGCGCAACTGATCGCGCTTATGGAGAATGCGCAAGTGAGCGCCGGAGGAAAGTGATGTTCATCACCGAAAAGATGCACGAAGTGAGCCTGTTCCTCCCCAAGGATGATGCCGCACGGTTTTGGGACAAGCTGGGGCGGTTTGGCGCACTGCAACCGAATGAGCTGCGTCAGGTGGACAAACTTCAGCAATACCTCACATTCGTTGACCTCGGAGAGCTCAGTGCTACGTTGCGCGACGCGGCAAGTTTTCTTAACCTCGATCTTACAGAGCCGATGCACGATTCGACAATTGCACCGCTTAACTTCATGCGGTTAAAGGAGCGCCTTGACGGGCTCGCGACGGAAATCGGGGCGGCACGTGACAAGTTCCAGAAGGCGCGTGAGGAGCGGCGGGCGATCGACCGCGATCTGGACCGCCTCACCGTGCATGAAACCCACTTAAAGCTCCTCGCTCCACTTAAGATCGACATCGGTGCGCTTCTCAACCTCAAGCGGTTTTATATCAGGGCAGGAACGCTTTCCCGTCCCGATCTTGCTGCTCTCGATCGCAGTCTGCAACGCTACCCCCATTTGCTTGCCCCGTACAGGGAGGACCAGCATCGGGTGCAGCTTATCGTTGTCTGCCTCCCGGAAAATCGTGCCGATATAGAAAAAATCCTCGAATCCGCGTTATTCCGCGCGATCGAGCTCCCCGTGGAGTTCGCTGGTTCACCACAGGAGGCGCTGCGACAGGTAGCCAAGCACCGTGAGGAGTTGTTGCACCGGCGGGCACAGGTGGATAAGAGGCTTGCTGAAATCGAGGAATGGAAGAGGGAAAAGCGCATGCAGCTCGGTGATATGATCAAGCTTCACACCGCCATCATCGCGGCGCAGGGGAAAGCCGGGCAGACACAGGAAGTGACGGTAGCAACCGGCTGGGTTCCCAAACGGGAATTCAAGCGCCTGCAGGCCATTGTGCGTGCAGAACCAAGGTGGGTACTGGCGAACGAGGAGTTTCCCTATGAGCGTCCGGCGGATGAACACGGGTTCTCCGTACCGAGCAAACTACACAATCCCTCGTTCTTGCGCACGTTCGAACGATTGGTGCGCCTGTACGGGATCCCGCGCTACGGTGGGTTCGACCCCACCATCCTGTTTACATTATCGTACGTCGTGATGTTCGGCATGATGTTCGGCGACCTCGGACACGGGTTCATCCTGTTCCTCACCGGTTTGTTACTGCGGCTATGGCCACGCATGCGGATGGGGATTAAGCGTACCGGAACGGTATTGACCGCTATCGGTCTGTCATCGATGCTGTTTGGCACCCTGTACGGCAGCTTTTTCGGGTACGACAATATCATTCCAGCACTGTGGTTCCGTCCGTTCAACCACATCAATCAACTGTTGATCTACGCGCTTTACCTTGGCGCGGCAATGATCATCATTGGAATTCTAGTCAATATCATGAGCAAACTCATTCAGCATCGATACATCGAATCGTTCTTCACGCGGTTTGGATTCGTGGGATTATGGTTCTATTTAGGAATGCTGCTCACGATGTACCTGTTCATGAACGGAGGAATGAGCCTCGGGTTGGTAATTTGGCTCATGCTGTTGCCGCTTGGCGTGATGGCCATGGAGCGCCCCGCTTCTCATTGGGCGCACAAGGGGAAGAGTAGTGCTGCTGAGGGAGAAAAAGAGGGCCCGTTTATCGGGCTAATCATTACTAGCGTTGATCTGTTTGAGACAATGCTCGTCTACTTCAGCAATTCCCTCTCGTTCATCCGTGTCGCCGCGTTCGCGCTGAATCACATCGCCTTGTCACTTGCCTTCTTTCAATTGGGCGCGATGCTGCGTGGGTTACCTGGAGGTGGGGCGTTCTACCTTCTGACCGTCGCCGGGGGAAACATCCTGATCCTTGTGCTGGAGGGTGGAGTGGTAGCCATCCAGGCGTTGCGTTTGGAGTTCTATGAGTTCTTTTCCAAGTTCTTTGAAGCAGAAGGTACGGCGTTCCAGCCGTTTAAACTAGAGTTTAGAAGGAGGTAAAACGTGCGGAAGATTGTGTATGGACTATTGGGGTTCAATCTGGTTCTGTTTTTGGCGGGGATCGCCCTGTTCGGATTTGCGCTTGTGAGCTATCACCCGTGGGCCGTCGCGCAGACGACCGCGCCAACTGCAAGCGCCGCGCAGCCGGCAACGACCAGCAGCGTACAGCCGGCAAAGACCACGAGCACTGGAGCGGGGTTAGCGTT
>CAZTJW010000019.1:0-9169 GCA_964613775.1 uncultured Thermotogae bacterium | reverse complement strand
CTCATTCGGGGCGGGGGCCCTTACTCCCGCCCCGGCGGTCCTGTCCCAGTTTCCGCAGCGACAAGATCAGGCCAATAACCACAAAGCAGGCATAGAGCGGCCACTCCCCGAGCATGTTGTACGGAGAGCGGCCGTTTTCCCGGTAGACCGGCGCGGTGAGGATCCCCTCTCCTGAGCGTGCGGCGATGATTCTCCCGCGCGGGTCGATCACCCCCGAGATCCCGCCGTTTGCCGCTTGAACGACGTAACGCCGGTTCTCCACCGCGCGGAAGATAGCAAACGCGAAATGCGCCGGGAGCTCCGAGCTTCCGGCGAACCACGCGTCGTTCGTCACCGTGACAAGTAGCTCTGCCCCGTTTCCGACAAACGCTCGCGCCGGATAAGGGAATGTCGATTCAAAGCAGATCGGGGTGCCGATCCCGTCAAGCGGCGCAAACTTCGCACCACGGGAAAGATCAACCGGAAGAAACGACGCAGCGAACCGCCCGAGCCCGATGCGATTGAGCAACGCCCGGCACGGGATGTATTCCCCGAACGGGACCGGATGGACCATATCATAGATCCCGGCGATCTTTCCGCCCGGAGTGAGCAACGCGACGCTATTATAGATCTTCCCAGTTCGCAGGTCTCCCGTCCCGAACATAATTGGACACTTGGCATCCCGTGCCAGGGAGGAAAACCGGTAATGCAGGGCCTGATCACGCAGGATGTACCCCGGGAGGATCGACTCGGGGTAGACGATGAGCCCCGGGTGGCGTGCTGCTGCCACCTGCCCGAGGGATATGTACCTTGAAAGAAGCGGAATGAGGTTGCGCTCGTCGAGCTTCACCTTCTGCGGAACGTCGGATGAGACGACCGCCACCTTGACCGGGGCTTCCCCTTTCGGAACGGGAAGGAGGGCTCCGGCAAAGAGGATCCCAATCATCCCCGCTGCTGTCGCGAGAAAGCCCAAATGCCTCCGACGAAGCCCGAGATAAATCGCCCCGTTCACGCAGACGATCGCCGCGGTGATCCCCCATGGCCCGATGACGCTTGCCCATTGGATCAATACAGGGAACCGGTACAGGCTCAGGTAGAGGTCGGAGAACGTACTCCCGAGCGGCCCCTGCGCACGCAACACCTCCAGTCCAGCGTAGAGGAGAGGGGCAACCACGAGGAACGTCCACTCCTCTCCGTACCGGCGGCGGGCGAGGTTCACCCCTAAGCCAAAGGCACCGAAATACAGGGAGAGGTACGCGACGAGAAGGATCATCCCGGGAACGGCAAGCGGGCTGAATCGATCAAGAGTGAGCCCCCACCGTAGATCGAGCCCGAAAAAGACAATTCCGGTGAGATAACCCGTGAGAAAACCACGCTTTCCGTTCAGAACGGCAAACAGAGGGACCAAAGCGAGAAACGACAATGGCCCCAACGGAAAACCGGGCATGGAAAGCGCAAGCCCGATCCCGGAGGCGAGGATGAGAAGGCCTTTTCTTTTCCCGTTTGCGATCATATACTTTTTATCATACCGGTTAAGAGGGGAAATGCATGCATCCGATTTTAGTCAAGCTGGGGCCACTTACCATCCGCTACTACGGGCTTATGTACGTGATCGCGATCACCATCGGATTTTACCTCGTTTTAAAAGAGGTGCGGCGCAAGGGCTTGACATCGGGCACAGGGCCCAGCGCTACAGCTCTCTCGACCGATGACCTCATCGATCTTCTCCTGTGGACGATTCCGTTTGCCATTCTCGGAGCGCGGATCTATTACGTCGCGTTTCAGTGGGGCTACTACTCGCGCCACCTATGGGATATCGTCAAGATCTGGCAGGGAGGGCTCGCTATCCACGGTGGGGTGATCGCCGGGGCGGCAACCGTTTACGTGTTTACCCGGGTGAAACGTATCAACTTCTGGGGATTGACCGATGCCCTTGCCCCGTCCCTGATCCTTGGCCAGGCAATCGGGAGGATCGGGAACCTGATGAACGGGGATGCGTACGGGCTTCCAACGAAACTTCCATGGGGAATTCACTTCCCTCCCAACTCCCCGGCAGGGATGGCCTATCCCGGTCAGGCGACGCACCCGTCGATGATCTACGAGATGATCCTAAACCTTATGATCTTCGGGTATCTGTGGGGAATCCGCAAGAAGGGGTACAAAGACGGATTTTCGACCGCGATGTACTTCATCCTGTACTCGATCGACCGCTCGATCGTGAGCTTCACCCGCGGGGACAGCCTGTGGCTCGGGCCGATCCGGGCAGCGCACGTGATCAGCGCGGTACTTGTATTTGCGTTCCTCGGGTTCATCATCGCGCGCCGTTTGTACGAGCGGACTACGCCTGGAACTCATCCCCAAGGTAAAACCGCCGCGCCAACGGATCGGTGACGATCTTTTCCGGAGGGCCTTCTGTGATCATTTTCCCTGCGTAAATGAGATATGCGTAATCGGTGATCGATAGGGTATCACGCACGTTGTGGTCGGTTACTACAAGGCCGATTCCCCTCTCCCGTAGCCCACGGATCTGCGTCTTTAAATCGGCGACCGAGATGGGATCGATTCCAGAAAACGGCTCATCAAGGAGGATATAGGATGGAGAGGTAGCCAGCGCGCGTGCGATCTCAACCCGTCTTCTCTCACCCGAGGAGAGGCTTCCGGCCCGCTGGTGGCGAAGAGGGATCAGGTGGAACTCGGAGAGGAGCTGTTCGCGGATCTGTGCTTGCACTTTCGGAGTAGCAGTGGTTTCAAGGACAAGGTCGAGGTTTTCCTGCACGCTTGCCCGGGTGAACACCGACGGCTCCTGTGGCAGATAGCCGATCCCCAGCCGCGCCCGCCGGTAGAACGGGAGGCGAGAGATCACGCGCCCATCCAGGATGACGTTTCCCGCATCGGCGGCGAGGAACCCGATGATCATGTAAAACGTCGTGGTCTTCCCCGCACCGTTTGGGCCGAGAAGCCCGATCACCCTTCCCCGGTCAACGGAAAGGAAGAGGGAATCGACCACCTTCCGCCCGGAAAAGCTCTTACACAGCCCCTTCGCTTCAAGCGCCATTCTGGACCGTGAAAAAATCGGAGTTTAAGAAAAGATGCACCCCGTTGGATGCGGTGATCCCATCGTCCCTCAGGCTCACCCTTCCTGCCTGAAGCCTTCCCGAGGGTAACTTTCCCTGAACCCCGCCGGAAAGCTCGATTGTCCCGTTTCCTTTCGTATATTCCGCCTGCGCACACTGGTAGGTTTCATCCCCTGTTTCGATCACCACATTGCCTGAAAGGACGACTCTCCCCGGATCGTATTCCGCTTCCCTCCCCGTGGCGGTAGTTTTGGATGGCTCGTTTATCTCCGCTGACACGTCACCTTTCAGGGAGCCGCGCCCGGTACGCGGGTCATAAGTGAACCCCGTTGCCTTGACTTTCGCGTTAGCCGATGCTAGGGCTACTTTCCCTTCCCCGGATAGCGTCCCTTCTTTCTTGGACCAATCGACCTCATTGGTCGTTAGGCGATCCTTGCCATCCGCTAACACCTCCACCCCGCCGGTGAGCCGGGCGCGATCGTGGGCAAAGGATAGGGTTGGGGAAGAAGCGCGCACGCGTTCTTTTCCTGCTTCGTATAAAACGAGAGTGACCCCGTGGAAGGTTCCCTTCTCATCATTGGTCACCTCTCCCCCCTTTGCCTCCATCCGCCAGGTCAAGGTTCCGTTCGAATCATATCCGGAGAGGACGATTCCCGTTCCTCCCATCTCCGCGGAAGGGGGCTGGGGACGAGGGCGGAGAAGGAAATACCCGCACGCCGCGAGGAACATGGCGATGAGGACTAGGAAGATACCCGTTTTCTTAGACATGCCTCGACAAAACCACAGAACAGCGGATGGGGAAAGAGAAAACGCGAGCTGAACTCGGGATGAAACTGCACCCCCACGTACCATGGATGGTTGGGAAGCTCGATGATTTCCACCAATCGCCCGTCTGGAGACGTCCCGGAAACGCGCATCCCTGCGCGCTCGAATGCACCACGATAGTCGGGGTTAAACTCGTAGCGATGACGATGGCGTTCGTGGATCCGGTCCGTCTTATAGCACGCGTGCGCCTGCGTGCCCGGCATGAGAATTGTCTCGTACGCTCCCCGCCGCATCGTTCCGCCCTTATTCTCCACTTCCTTCTGCTCGGGGAGAAGGTCGATCACCGGATCCGGTGTGTGAGGATCAAACTCGGAGCTGTTCGCGTGCGTGAGGCCGAGGCGATTGCGAGCGAACTCGATCACCGCGCACTGCAGCCCAAGGCAGATTCCGAAAAACGGGATCTTGTGTGTGCGCACGTAGCCGATCGCTTCCACCTTTCCCTCGATTCCCCGGTCACCGAACCCCCCGGGGACGAGGAGTCCATCGATATCCGTTAGGTATGCCCCCGGACCATCCTGCGACACTGCCTCCGCAGGGATCCACTTCATATCCACGTGCGTGTCGTGGGCAATCCCAGCGTGAATCAGCGCCTCGCGGATGCTCATGTAGGAATCCTCAAGCTCCACGTACTTTCCCACGATACCGATGCGCACGGTGTTCTTCGGGGCACGCAGCCGCTGCAGCCGCCCCTCCCATGCGGTGAGGTCCACTGCACGTGCGGGAAGCGCGAAGTGAGAAGAGATCAGATCATCGAGGAGCTGCGTGTGCAGGGCAAGGGGAGCGGCGTAGATCGAGTCGAGGTCCGGGTCGTCGATCACGTTCTCCACCGGCACGTCGCAGAACCGCGCGATCTTTTGGCGCACCGCGGCAGGGATGGGGCGGTCACCCCGGGCGGCAATCGCATCGGGCTGGATCCCAATCGCCCGCAGTTCCTTCACTGAGTGCTGTGTCGGCTTGGTCTTCAGCTCATCGGTCGATGAAAGACGGGGAAGGAGGGTAAGGTGGATGAAGAACGTATCGCTTCGCGGAAGGTCGTCCCGTAACTGACGTAGCGCCTCGAGAAACGGGAGGCTCTCGATATCCCCTACCGTCCCTCCGACCTCCACTACCCCAATTTCCGCATTTTGTCGCTCCAGCGGGCGCAGGATCAATCGCTTGATCTCATCCGTGATGTGTGGAATCACCTGCACTGTTTTCCCCAGGAATTTCCCGGCTCGCTCCTTGTTGATCACGTTCCAGTACACCTGCCCGGTGGTTATGTAGTTATCCGTGGTGAGCTCCTCCCCGAGGAACCGCTCGTAGCGGCCGATGTCGAGGTCGGTCTCCCGCCCGTCGCGGGTGACGAACACTTCCCCATGCTCGTATGGGTTCATCGTCCCTGCGTCGAGGTTCAAATAAGGGTCGATCTTCTGCAGGCTAACGCGGAAGCCGCGCAGCTTGAACAACAGGCCAATTGATGCGGTTACTACCCCTTTACCGAGCCCGGAGAGAACGCCCCCGGTCACGAAGATCAGCTTGCGCAATACTCCTCCTGTGATGCGTTGTGCTGCAATTGAGCATACAGACCCGGGGCGCTACACGCAAGACAAGTTGTCCCATGGGTTTGGTCATGGTATAATGCAACACTAATTTAAGTTTTCCCCGTGGGGAAGAAAGGATCGATCGGTTTATGGTGAGATTAATTCTTGAGATCCTGTTTTTTGCTGATTCCTTTGCCATGATGAGCCTCATCCTCATGCAGATGAGTGAACACTCCGGTCTGGGGGGAGCGTTCGGCGCCGGAATGTCGAGTACCGTGTTCGGACGGGATGTGACAAAGGATCCCAAGCGGACGCTCACGTCGATCCTGGCCGGGTTGTTCCTGTTCATCGGGTTCATCTTATCGATCCTGCATTAGAGTTAAACGCGAGGGGGAATAACGGTGCCGCTAATCGAGGTTAATGGGCTCAAGACCTATTTTTACACGGAAGACGGCGTGGTACGAGCTGTGGACGGGGTCGACTTCCAGATTGAGCCGGAAAAGACCCTCGGCGTCGTGGGGGAAAGCGGGTGCGGCAAGTCGGTAACCGCTCTGTCCATCATGGGGCTCGTGCAGTCGCCGCCGGGGAAGATCGAGGAAGGAGAGATCCTGTTCCACCAGGATGGAAAGGTGACCGACCTTACCAAGCTCAACCCCAAAGGGAAGGAATACCGCTCCATCCGCGGAGATCAGATCGCGATGATCTTTCAGGAACCGATGACGTCCCTAAACCCAGTGTACACGATTGGAAACCAGATCATGGAGGCGATCATCCTCCACCAGCACGTAAACAAACGGCAGGCACGCGGAAAGGCAATCGAGATGTTACGCGCGGTGGGGATGCCAGTTCCGGAGCAGCGCGTCGACGAGTATCCGCACCAACTCTCCGGTGGGATGCGCCAGCGCGCGATGATCGCCATGGCCCTCTCCTGTAATCCAGCGCTCCTCATCGCTGATGAACCGACAACCGCGCTTGACGTAACGATTCAAGCACAGGTCCTCGACCTGATGAACGACCTGCGCAAGGAGTTTAACACCTCTATTCAGTTTATCACCCATGATCTGGGTGTGATCGCCGATATGGCCAACGACGTGGTGGTTATGTATCTCGGGAGGATTGTGGAAGCGGCCGAGGTGCACGAGCTCTATCACAACCCCAAGCATCCGTACACCCAAGGGTTGATGCACTCGATTCCTTCCCTCGCGTCGAAGAAGGAACGGCTGACCCCGATCAAGGGGGTTGTGCCGGATCCGTTCGATATCCCTGCCGGCTGCGGGTTTGAGCCGCGCTGCCCACACGCGATGGAGATCTGCAAGACAAAGGCACCGGAGCTTAAGGAAGTGGCCCCCGGACACAAGGTCGCGTGCTGGCTGTACGAATAAAGGGGTGATTTAAGATTGTCCTCTGATAATGTTCTGCTCGATGTGAAGGGTCTAGTAAAGTACTTTCCGGTGCGTAAGGGGGTTCTGCGCCGTGTCGTCGCCCATGTGAAAGCGGTCGATGGTGTTAACCTGTTCATCAAGGACGGGGAAACGCTTGGGCTTGTGGGTGAGTCCGGCTGTGGGAAGACGACGACTGGACGCACGATTCTCCGCCTGATCGAACCGACTGCGGGAGAGATCCACTTCCGCAGTAAAGCGCTTGCCGGCCCGGGCGAGGACTATAAGGTCGTGGACGTGGCTAGGGCATCGCATCGGACATTGAAGGCTCTGCGCCGCGACATGCAGATTATCTTCCAGGATCCCTATTCCTCCCTCAACCCGCGCATGACGGTGGGAGCGATCGTGGGTGAGCCGCTCCTCGTGCACAGGATAGCCAAGGGAAAGGAACGTGAACAACGGGTGAAGGAACTCCTCGGTGCAGTTGGATTGAAGCCGGATCACATGAAGCGCTACCCCCATGAATTTTCCGGCGGGCAGCGCCAGCGCATCGGAATCGCCCGCGCCATTGCCCTCGAGCCGCAGTTGATCGTGGCCGACGAGCCGGTATCTGCACTCGACGTGTCGATCCAAGCGCAGGTCCTAAACCTGCTCGAGGACCTGCAGAAGGACTTCGGGCTTACATATCTCTTCATTGCCCACGACCTGTCGGTGGTGCGTCACATCTCCGATCGGGTCGCCGTTATGTACCTGGGAAAGGTGGTAGAGCTCGCCGAAACCGAGGAGCTGTTCACCAATCCCAAACACCCGTACACCGAGGCACTGATGTCCGCAGTGCCTGTACCCGATCCTGACTACGAAGCAGAGCGGATCATCCTTGAGGGGGACGTGCCATCGCCGGTGAACCCACCATCGGGCTGTTACTTCCATCCCCGCTGTCGCTACGCTAAAGAGATCTGTAAAACGCAGGCACCTGAGTACCGCGATATTGGCGGAGAACACTTTGTCGCCTGCCACCTTGCTGACCAGCTTAAGCTACAGCCTGTACGATCGGGATGATCCTCCTTTTAGGGACGAAGAACGCCGGGAAAATCAGGGAACTGAAAACGCTTTTCTCCAATCTTCCTGGTGTTTCTCTTCTCACCTTTCACAATCATCCGTTCTCTGACGTAAACGAGACGGGAAAAACCTTTCGGGAGAACGCGCTTCTCAAGGCGCGGGCGATCTGTGCGGAGACCGGGATCCCCGTGCTGGCGGAGGATTCAGGGCTTGAGGTCGAAGCCCTCGGCGGTGCCCCCGGAGTGTACTCAGCCCGCTACTCTGGCACCCCAGTCAATTATACGCGCAACAATGTACTTCTACTTGAGCGCCTCTCCGGGATCACCAATCGCCGCGCCCGGTTCGTCGATATCGCGGTGGTGCGCCTTTTGGATGGACGTGAGTACATCCGGGAAGGCGTTCTTACGGGAAGAATCGCAACTGCACCCTGCGGCGAAAACGGCTTCGGTTATGATCCCCTGTTCATTCCCGATGGATATGATAGGACCTTAGCCGAGCTCGGGGAGGAAGTGAAGAATCAGATCAGCCACCGGGCGAGAGCGATTACCCCGATAACGGAGATACTCAGGACTCTTCTGGCGGAGGAAGGGTCTTCTGCAGCTCGAGGAGAAGGCGGCGCTGGGCCGCGCTGAGCTTGCGCGGGACAACCACCTGCACCTCAACGTAGTGATCACCACGCCCGTGTCCGTTCAGTTCGGGCATTCCTTTCCCCTTCAGCCGGATCACTGTCCCCGATTGCGTTCCCGATGGGATGGTTACTGTTTCTTCCCCCCATAAAGTTTCCACCGGTACCTTCGCCCCGAGGGCGGCCTGTGGGTAGTGGACCTTGACCTGCGAATGGATGTCGCGCCCCTCGCGGTGAAACTTGGAATGGGGAATGATTTCAATCACGATATATAGGTCACCAGGGGGGCCGCCATTCGGTCCCGCATTTCCCTGTCCCCGGAGGCGCAGCCGGGAGCCATTATCCACCCCAGCGGGGACGTTGATCGAGATCTTGCTCTGCTCCTTTACCCGTCCCGTCCCATGGCAGCGGCGGCACGGATGCTCGATGATCTCCCCAGCACCGTTACACTGTGGGCAGGTACGCACTGTGACGAAGCTCCCGAGCAGGCTTTGCTGGCGGTACTCCACCTGGCCACGGCCATGGCACGTCGGACAAACCCGCTTGCTCGTTCCTGGCTCCATCCCGGTGCCATTACAGTGATCACATTTTACCAGCCGGGGAGCAGTGATCCGCATCCTGGCTCCGGTGGCCGCATCCTCCAACGTGATCCTGAGCTTATACTCGATGTCCTCCCCGCGCTGCGCCTGCGCCCGCTGCGTGCGCGTG
>CAZTJW010000018.1:0-9610 GCA_964613775.1 uncultured Thermotogae bacterium | reverse complement strand
TGAACAGGTCATAACTGTACTGGTCGGGATCATCGTCATGGGCACGGATCTCCTCTAAGATCACCCCACGCTCCTTTTCCAGCTCTTCCCGATCGAGCGCAGGGTTTTGGACGAGGTCGGCCAATACATCGATCCCGACTGAGAGCCCCTCCGCCGGGAGGTCGGCATAATAGAAGGTTGATTCCTTGCCCGTGGCTCCGTTTATGTATCCTCCGACGGCGTCGATCTCGCGCGAGATCTGGGTGGCATCACGCGTCGTCGTTCCTTTAAATAGCAGGTGTTCCAAGAAGTGAGCCATGCCAGGATAGGGGCCTGGGTCATCGCGGCTTCCCACCTTGACCCAGGCACCCACGCTCACCGATAGGGAAGAGGGAACCTCTTCCCCGATCACGGTAAGCCCGTTTTCCAGCCGGGCACGAAATGCGCCGGGATAGATCTCTTCGATCACCAGCGGTCCTCAAACGAGTAGGACTGGTGTGGCTTCTCCTCTTCTGGTTTTGCTTCCTTCGTTTTCGGAGCGATGCGGCGCAGCTTGTAGCGGCCACGGTCGTCGATATCGAGGACCTCGACAGTGATTTTGTCCCCTGGCTTTACCACGTCCTCTACCTTGCGCACGTACTCGTCGGACAGGGCGGAAATGTGGACGAGGCCAGTCACACCAGGAGCAAGCTCGACGAACGCGCCGTACTCGGTGGTGTTCTCTACCGTCCCGTCAATGATGTCACCGACCTTGATATTGGCGGCTGGCTTCTCCTCGCGGTGATTGTGGTTGCGCGCCCGCCGCCCGCGGTGGTTCTCACCGCGCTCGTGGGGATGGGATTTTTCCCCTTCCTGTTCCACGCGGCGCAGGTCGGGGCGGCCCATCTTGTCCTCTCCGATTACCTCAACCGTGATCTCATCCCCCGGCTTGACGATGTCACGCACGTTATCCACGTATCCTTTGGCCAGGTTGGACACGTGCACCAGCCCCTCGGCCCCATTTGGCATCTCGACGAATGCCCCGAAATCGACGATGCGGGTGACTTTGGTCTTGAACGTGGTCCCCACTTCGAGTTCTGTGGTAAGCCCCGTGATCCGTTCCTTGGCAGCACGTACCGCTGCGGGGTCGATTCCGGCGAGCCTGACTGTGCCGTCGTCCTCGATGTCGATCTCTGCACCGGTCTCCTCGATGATCTGACGGATCGTCTTTCCTCCCGGGCCGATAACGAGCCCAATCTTCTCCACCGGGATGCTGATTGTTTCGAGCATCGGGGCATACGGGGAGAGGTGATCGCGTGGGGCGGGAATCACCTGAGTCATCTTATCGAGGATCTTCGCGCGCGCCGCCTTGGCCCGAGTGAGTGCCTCGCGCATGGTATCGCGGTCGATCCCTCCGACCTTGACATCGAGCTGAAACGCGGTCACCCCGTCGCGCGTTCCGGCGACCTTGAAGTCCATATCGCCGCAGTGGTCCTCGTCACCCAGGATATCGGTGAGGATCACCTTCTTCCCTGTGGTTTCGTCCTCGACGAGCCCCATGGCGATCCCAGCGACCGGCTTTCTGATCGGAACGCCGGCATCCATCAGCGACAGCGACGCGCTGCACACAGTCGCCATGGATGAAGAGCCGTTCGACTCAAGGATCTCGGAGACGACCCGTATGATGTACGGAAACTCCTCCTCAGGCGGGAGAACCGCGGTGACCGCTCCCTCTGCAAGGTAGCCGTGCCCGATCGACCGCCGACTGGGGGAACCGATGCGGCGCACCTCCCCAACCGAATATGGCGGGAAGTTGTAGTGGAGCATGAACCGCTTGCGCCCTTCCTTCATCATCTGATCAATGATCTGTTCGTCACTGCGCGTTGCGCCCAGGGTGACAATTCCCAGGCTCTGCGTTTCCCCACGGGTGAACAGGGCCGAGCCGTGTGCGCGCGGCAGGATCCCGACCTCACACGTGATCTCGCGTATCTCGTCCGGCCGGCGGCCATCGACTCGGATGCCCGTCGTGAGGATGCTCGTGCGCAGGTACTCGCGGTGCAGGTCGTCTACCAACGCGGATACCTTTTTAGTGAGCGCCTCTGCCTCATCCGGGGGAAGATCGGCGCCGACGATCTCCCCGACTGCCCTCGTTTTCAGGTCCTCGACAAGGTCATGGCGCGCCTTCTTCCCGGGAAGCTGTGGCAAGCGGGAAAGATCGTTCCACACGAGTTCCTTTACGCGGGCGCGCAGGGCTGGATCCTCCTCTACCGGGGGGACCTCCTTCTTCACCGGATTCACCCGCGCGACGAACCGTTCTTGCAGGGCGATTAGATCCTGGACTGCACGGTGAGCGACGTCGATCGACTCGATGATTTCGTCCTCGGAAAGTTCATTCATCTTCCCTTCGACCATTGTCACCGTGGTCTTCGTCCCGGCAATGGTTACGTCGACGCCACCCTCATCCTGGGAGACGGCGTCCGGGTTGACCACGAGCCGTCCGTCTACGCGCCCGATCTTCACTCCGGCGATCGGTCCCTGGAACGGAGCGTCGGAGATCATCAACGCCGCGGATGCCCCGAGCATCCCAACGATGCTCGGCGAGCAATCCTGCTCAGCGGAAAGGACTGTTGCGACGACCTGAACTTCATCATTATATCCCTTGGGAAACAGCGGCCGGATCGGCCGGTCGATCATGCGAGCACTCAGGATCGCTGTGTCGCTTGGTCGTCCCTCACGCTTGAAGAACCCGCCCGGAATCTTGCCGCTCGCGTAAAACCGTTCCTCGTAGTCGACCCGGAGCGGAAAATAGTCAAGCTCTTCTTTACTCTCCTGCACGACAGCGGTTACCAATACCTTTGTGTCACCATAGCTTGCAAGGACAGCGCCGTTCGCCTGTTTGGCGACACGACCTGTCTCCAGGGAAACTTCTTTCCCATTAAATTGCATACTTTCTCTCACTAACATGCTCTCACTAAACTCCTCTGATTCCTAATTTCTGAATCAATTCTTTGTACGCCTGAAAATCCTGGCGTTTCAGGTACTTCAGAAGTCGACGGCGTTGGCCGACCATCTTGCGCAGGCCCCGCTGCGCGCTGAAGTCCTTCTTGTGCACGTTTAAGTGCGCGGTCAGTTCCTTGACCCGCGCCGTCAGAAGTGCGATCTGCACCGGCACCGAGCCGGTATCCACCTCATTCTCGCCGTACGTTTGGACAAGCTCTCGCTTCTTTTCCGTGGTAAGACCCATCTGTTCCTCCTTCTGCTCCCACATCCGCGCGGGGGAACCTCCGCCCGCCCAGGTGGGGATGACTAGTCTTTGTAGCGATTAACCCTTCTTTTAACCTCATATTTTACCTGATCCTCATCGATGGTTATAAGCTTTCTGTTTCGCATGAGGAATTTCCCGTTGACGATCACGTCGCTCACCGCTTCCCGTCCGGCGGAGTAGACAAAGGTTGATAGGGGGTCGTATGTGGGTACGGTTTCCGGGCGTGTAAGGTCGATGATCGCGATGTCTGCCCGTTTCCCTGTCTCAATCGTTCCCCCGTCTTTGTTTTTAATGGCCGCTGCCCCGGCGGCGGTCGCCATTCTTAATGCCTCGGATGCGGGGATGACGGTTGGATCCATATTCACTCCCTTGGCCAGAAGGGCCCCAAACCGCAGTTCGGAGATCATATCCAGGCTGTTGTTCGACGCCGCACCGTCCGTTCCCAGGGCGATATTCACACCGGCAGCACGCATCCGTGCGATGGGAGCGATCCCACTTCCCAGCTTGGCATTGCTCTTCGGACAGTGGACAACGCTCACCTCATTTTCCCGGAGAATCTCGATGTCGTCCGACGCGACGTGCACGCAGTGCGCAGCAAGCACCGGGACGGAAAATGCCCCCCATTGGTCGAGAAGCCGCACCGGGCTTGCTCCGTGTTTCACATAACAGTCCGCCACTTCATCTCGCGTCTCGGCGAGGTGAGTATGGATAGGGACTTCGTAGCGCTGTGCGAGCTCGATCGCCGCACGCCACACGTCTTTCCCACACGTGTAGATAGCGTGCGGTGCTACTGCTCCGCGCATCAGTCCGTCCCCGTCATTGAGTCGTTCGATTGTCTCCTGGGCGCGGCGCAGCTCCTCTTTCCCATGTGCATCGAGGGTGGGGGCAATGATCCCATAAGAGAGAAGGGCACGTACCCCAGATTCGGCGACTGCTTTCGCGATTGCGTCGACGTGGAAGTACATGTCGGCGAATGCGGTTGTGCCGCTTCTGATCATCTCGCTCAATCCAAGGAGGGACCCCCAGTACACGTCGTCCGCGGTTAATCGTCCCTCCACCGGCCACAGCTTATCAGACAGCCACTGCACGAGGGGAAGATCATCGGCGAGACCGCGAAACAGCACCATCGGGATGTGGGTGTGCGCGTTCACGAGTCCGGGAATAGCGAGCTTCCCCTCCCCGTCCACGCGTGTATCTTCTGGCTTTGCCGTTAAAGGGGACTGGCTGATTTTTGTGATCGTTTCTCCGTCAATACGGATGTCAACACGCTGCACCACCGCCGGATCGCCGACTGCGGCGGTAATTCCACTAAGAACTATTCCCATTGCTCCTTCTTCATCTATCCTTTCCGCTACGAATTATAGCTTGCGGTATGCGGCGCCGCAACGCTGCGCTTGTTTGCGCCTGTGCGATAGGATTATTATAGCTTTCATAATGGCATGTAGAGGGATAACTCTGGGACAACAAGGGGAGGAGATTGCCCGCCGCTATCTGCGCAGCCACGGTTATCGGATCGTGGCGCGTAACTGGCGCTGCCGATTTGGGGAGATCGACCTTATCGCGCGTGATGGAGAGACGCTTGCGTTTATTGAGGTGAAAACTCGTACTGGCACGGGGTTTGGTGGAGCGGAAGGCGCGGTGACTCCGCACAAGCGGGCACGACTGATCGCCACTGCGCGCCAGTACATGAGCGAAATTGGGGCTGAGATTGCTATGCGATTTGACGTTGTTGCGATTACAGCGGGGCGAGTGAAGCTATATAAGGATGCGTTTCGGGTTGAATAGACATGTTCTCTAGGCTGCTTTCCGCGGTGATCACCGGGATCGATGCCGCTCCGGTGGAAGTGCAGTGCGACGTCGCTGGCGGGTTGCCCGTGTTTCAGATCGTTGGCCTGCCGGAAAAGGAGGTTACGGAGAGCCGCGAGCGGATCAGAAGCGCGATCAAGAACTCCGGTTACTCGTTTCCGGCGCGTCGGATTACCGCCAACCTCGCTCCGGCTGACTTGCGCAAGGAAGGGGTGGGGTTTGATCTACCGATTGCCCTTGCAATTTTGATCGCCGGAGGCGAGTTTCCGCCGCCGCGCGCCCGTTACCTGATCGTGGGTGAGCTCGCGCTGAATGGGGAAGTGCATCGAGCGCGTGGAGTGCTTCCGATCGCGCTTTCTGCTGCCAAAATGGGGCTCGATGGGATGATCGTGCCCGCGGACAACGCTGCCGAGGCAGCGTTGGTGGATAGCGTCCCGGTGTATCCGGTGCGTACCCTGGCGGAAGCGGCAGCGTTTCTCAATGGGACGAGAGAAATCACTCCGTTCACCGTCGATCGGGCGGAGCTGATGGCCCGCGCGTCCGGCTCACCAGGGGTTGACCTTGCTGAAGTGAAGGGGCAGGAGCAGGCAAAACGGGCACTGGAGATCGCCGCTGCCGGTGGGCATAACCTGATCATGATCGGTCCACCCGGCGCCGGTAAAAGCCTGCTTGCCCGGTGCTTGCCTGGAATCCTCCCTCCGCTCTCGTTCGATGAGGCGATCGAGGTGACGCGGATCTACTCAATCGCCGGCCGGCTCGACTCGCGCATCCCGCTCATCACCGCGCGGCCGTTCCGCGCTCCGCATCACACCATTTCCTACGCGGGGATGGTCGGTGGTGGGCACGGGATTCCAGGACCGGGGGAGATCACTCTCGCCCACCACGGCGTTCTATTTCTCGATGAGCTGCCGGAGTTCGATCGCCGCGTGCTGGAGACGCTGCGGCAACCGCTTGAGGATCGGTCGGTGCTGATCTCCCGTGCTGGGGTCGCGGTTCGCTATCCGGCCAACTTTACCCTGGTTGGGGCGATGAACCCGTGCCCGTGTGGATATCTGGGTGACCCGGTGCACCCGTGTACGTGCACCCTGCATGAGATACGGCGGTACCGCAAGCGCCTTTCCGGGCCATTTCTCGATCGCATCGACCTATTTGTGCAGGTCCCGCGCCTTACCCGTGAGGAGCTCATCTCACGTCCGCGCGGTGAGCCGTCCGCAGCCGTGCGGGCTAGAGTGATCGCTGCTCGCCGGATACAATGGGAACGAATGCGGGAAAGTAGAGGAAGTTCTAATGCTCAACTTACTCCCAAAGAGATTGCGAAGTATTGTGTGCTCAATAAGGACGCAAAGAGGCTTCTCGAGATGGCGATCGACCGGTTCGGGTTAAGTGCGCGTGCATACACACGTGTGCTCAGGGTGGCACGGACGGTCGCTGATCTGGATGGAAAAGAAAACATTACCGAGGCGCATCTCGCCGAGGCGATTCAGTATCGAGCGATTGATGAAGATTTGCCCTAACAAGGAGGAGAAATGAAGAGAGTATTGCTAGTGTCTGTACTGGCCCTTATTTTAGCAGCGATAACGGTGTATGGAACGACGTTTCCTGTACGTGTATCCAAGATCACGGTAGAAGGAAACACGCGCATTCTCGCCGCGGACATCCTGGCAGTGGTCCCGTTCCATGTCGGCGATACCATCACTGCTGAGCAACTGAAACAGGCGTCCCAGAAGATCTACGACCTAGGCTGGTTCAGCGAGGTAGTCCCGTCCGTGGGGGATAATGGTGCGGTTGTGTTCAACGTCAAGGAAAATCCGGTGATAAAGAAAGTTGAGATCACTGGAAACGTAAACAAGGAGCCGTTCAGTATATTCGGGATTACCCTGTTTCGTACCCAGATCATGCCCGCGGATAAGATCCGCAAGATCTTGCGCGATCACGGGGTAAGGGCGGGAAAGATCCTGAACAATAATGACCTCAAGGCTGGCCTCAAGGCGGTGCTCGATGCCTACAACAAGAAGGGATACGTCTTGGTGGGGATCGGGAAGGTCATTCCTGGTACGATATTGAAGATCCAGATCGTCGAGGGGAAGATCGAACAAAATGAAGTAACCGGTCTATCCCAGGTACCGGTGAAGTTTGCCCAGGGATTGATCAATGTTCCACTACACCAACCGGTGAAGAAGGCGCAACTACAGGACGTCGTTTCGCGCCTGCGTTCTTCCATTTACTTTAGCGGGGTAAAGGTGAACACAAAGCCAGGGAGCAGTCCGGACTCGGTTATCCTAGTGTGGGATCTCACCGAGCGCAAACTGTTGAATTCTCCCGTGGAGATCACTGGAATCGATCTCACTGGGATCCACGTCTTCCCCCAGGCGATGGTACGGGACGCGCTGGGGGCGATTCCTCCCGCAGGGGAAGAGGTGGATAACTTTAAGTTGCTCACCCTTCTTAAGGGAGTTTATGGTCTGTACTACCGCAACGGCTATATCATGGTCCGATTCAAGGTTAATGGTGTAAAGGAGGGTCGGTTGCAGGTGGGAGTAGAGGAAGGAAGGATCGGCGAGATTGACTTTTCCGGCAACGAACACACCAAACTCTATGTCCTTAAGAAAGCGTTGGGGATCCCCCAGGGGGAGATCTTAAACCGCGGCCGGCTCGCCGTCTCTTATCAGCACATGAAGGCGCTGGGGTATTTCAGCACTGTGAGCCTCGATCCGCAGTGGGCGGATGATCACGTAAAACTCAGCGTGAGCGTCACCGAGGCGAAAAAGCTTGGGGGGATCAACGGGTCGCTCGCCTACTCCCCGCAGAGTGGCGGGCTGGTGGGCAAGCTCGATCTGCACCAGAAAAACCTGTTCGGGACCGGTCAGGACCTCTCCCTATCGTACAGTCGTGGGCTGATTGCTGACAAGAGTGCCACGTGGGACCTCGGCTACAGCACAATCGCGTTCTTCCGCGCGTTCAATCGCGTCGGAGTCGATATTTACCGCAAGAGCAACGAGAAGAAGCAAGATGATGGGACAAAGACGTTCATCACCCTGGGGGGAAAGGCATCGGTGAGCTACCCGTGGGCTGACTACACCGACCTTAACTTGTCCTATACGCACGAAACAGTGCGCGAGGTGGGAAGTTCCATGTGGAGTCCGATCGATGCGATCACGCTGGGGATGAGCTACGATGATGTCAACAATCCGCAGTTTCCCAGTTCGGGTGATAGGCGTTCCGTATCGATAAAGAAAGCGGGCGGGTTCGCGCCGGGCCCGGAGTTTTCTAAGCTCGATCTTGCATGGGTTCACTTCGCTCCGGTGCGCCTTGCTCTCCCGTTTCTCGCGGATCGCGACCAGGCGCTGGCGGCGCGGATGGCAATCGGATGGGGGAGGGATCTTCCGTATTCACAAGCGTATACTCTCGGTGGCACAACCACAGTTCGTGGTACGGACGGCGTGGGGGTGCAGCGCCTCGCCTACGCCAACCTGGAGTACCGAGTCAAGCTGGCGGAGGGCATGACCACAAGCTTATTCTTCGATAGCGGTGTAAATCTCGATGATGTCGCACTGGTCGGGGTCAAGAGTTCGTGTGGAATTGAGTTTGGGATCGAGGCAGCGGGGATGTATGTGCGGCTTGACGTCGCATGGCCGTTGGGTAGCGGAATGGGCCTCATCCCCCACTTTGATTTCGGCTTTTCCCCCATGTTTTGATGGTGGCGAGAGGTGAAGTTTCGCCTATAATTTGACCAAATTGACAAAAGGAGGAAATTATGTCCAAGGGTAGTTTAACAGTGGCAGTGATCGCATTGATCATTGCTATAGTGGCAATTGTATTGCCGTTTGTTCGCTCGACGACTAGTGGGGTGAGCAAGGATGACTTTACCGCGCTTAAGACCCAGGTGAATACCCTGAATACTAAAGTTCAGTCCGCCAGGCCGCTCAAAATCGCATATCTGAACGCCGTGGATGCGTTCAACGTATTCACCGATGCCGTTAAGGACCTGCGCCAAAAGGCGCTTGACAAGCAGAAGGAGATCCTGACGCTACAGCAGGATTTCCTGGCGAGCAAGATCTCCAAGGAGGACTACCAGACCAAGTACCAACAGCTCCAAGTCGAGCTCCTGCAGGCACAGCTCAATATCGACATCGGCGTGATCAACAAGATGATCTCCGCACCCGGGTTTTCCGATATGCAAAGTGACCTGGAACGGCTAAAGGACCAAACTCAGCCAATTGTCAACGAAATGAACAAGCTCGTACAGACGGTGCAGACAGGCGTCGTTGACCCGCAGGAGTTCCAAAGCCGCTATACGGAGGTGAAGAACGCATTCGCCCAGCTTGACCAGCTCCTCACCCAAGCGGCGACCTCAAAGATTGTCGAGGCGGCGAACAAGGTGGCGGTGGATAACGGGTACGACCTTGTGCTACGGGCGAAGAATGTGATCATCTACCGCAACACGGCGAAGCTCACCGATATCACCGATCCGGTAAAGCATGTCCTTACTACCTATCTAAAGTCATCATAGGCAGATGGAGCTGACGATCGAGGAAATCCGCAGGCGGATCCCGCTTCGTTATCCGTACCTGATGGTCGACC
>CAZTJW010000017.1:0-9664 GCA_964613775.1 uncultured Thermotogae bacterium | reverse complement strand
ACTCGCAGCTTGGCATCCAGGTTGGACAGTGGCTCGTCAAACAGGAACACCTTGGGTTCACGCACGATTGCCCGTCCGACAGCGACCCGCTGCCGTTGCCCTCCGGAGAGTTCACGTGGCTTGTTCTTGAGCTTGTTTTCAATCCCCAAAAGAGCCGCGGTTTGCTGCACTCGGCGCTTGATCTCCGCTTTGGGAATCTTGCGCAGCTTGAGCCCAAACGCCATGTTGTTGTACACGTCCATGTGCGGGTAGAGTGCGTAGTTCTGGAATACCATCGCGATATCGCGGTCCTTCGGCGGGACATTGTTTACCACCCGATCGCCGATCCTGATCTCCCCTTCGGTGACCTCCTCCAACCCGGCGATCATGCGCAAGGTTGTCGTCTTCCCGCATCCGGATGGTCCGACCAAGACGGTGAATTTTCCGTCCTCCACTTCGAGATCGATTCCCTTCACTGCGACGAAGTCCCCGAACTTCTTCAGCACTTTGTTGAGTTTTACTTCCGCCATTGCTTGGTCCTCCCTTGTCACATAACTATAAAATTTCCCTCTTTAGGATACCAGAAAATGCGGCCGATGTCTCCCCTTATTTTGGAAGATTGGTGATGATGATTAACCCCCGTTTCCCTGCGCCGTCAGCATACGCATCAAACCCAGATTCTGCGTACACGTGCAATACTCCCTCTCTTTTCTCGATCACTGGGAGCCGGCGTAGGAGTCCTCGGTTGAATTGATCGCCATTCTCCTCCCGGAGCGGAAGGTAAAGCACTTCGCTCGCTACCATGTCAGCGTAAAAGTGCGTCCCGTAGGAGAGTTCAGGGGCGAACGCCTCGGTTGCCATCTCTACGATCACGCGTGCTCCCGCGATCTCCCCGTACTGTACCGGAACCCCAAGCTGGGGGTTGGTCGTTCCCCATCGGCCAGGGCCGATAAGGATGTACGGTGTGCCTGCGAGGGATTGATCGATTTCTCCCACTTGTCGGGCAATCCTCCCGGCACGATCGGATCGATATGTCTTGGGATCGACGAAGATCAGATGCTTAATCCCCCGCTGTTTCCCATTTCCCAGGACATGATTACAACTGAGCAGAATACGCTCGGGAGGCGCCTTGGGAATGCGAATGCGTCGGTGCTCCGGCCGGCCGCCGAGCGGCCTCGCTTGGAGAAGGTAAAACTGTGTTGCGGAGGACGAGGGAGCAAGAGGAAAATTCACGGCGAACTCAATGTCTACCGGAAAAGCAAACAGCTTTTCTAGGCCGGTGAGGAGACCGCGCACCAGCGGAGTAACCGGGAAGGCATCATTTCGTTCGATGAACCGATTGAATGTCGCGACGTACCGCGCGCTACGTGGGAGATCACCCACCGGCTCATACAGGGCGCCGTTCGGAGAGACAACCGAGCACACCTCACTGAGCAGCGGATTTCCCAGTTCCGGCAATTTACGCTGGGCAAGATGGCCAATGTGCATATCGAGGACGTCAACCGTCTCCTGCGAATAGCGGATAATTGTCGGTGTGTCCGTGCCTTCTGGACGCAATCCAGGAAGCTTCGGGCAGAATACACGTGCATACTCGCGTCCAACGGCGCGCGTCCCCACACCGACGACGAGCCGCACCACCCCATCCTCCGGTCGCAGCCGGTCGCTCCACGGATAGAAATTAAGCGAGAACGCAACCCCACCGATCAGTGGGTAGTAGAGGTCATGCGGATAGTGGCTTCCGATCATGTTCTGAATAAGAATCGCCATCTTCTCCTTTTCCCATGGAAGGTTGTGGCGCTTCCGGTAGGCGCGGGCGTTGCGCCCAAACGTGGAGGCGTACACCCGTTTTATCGCCGTGATAAGCTGGTTGAGCCTTCGGGCATCCGGACCGATGTTTCCGAGAAACTCGGACAAATATATGCCGGCGAACGAATGGTCGGGGCTATCCTCCATTAACGATGAGGAGCGGACAACAAGCGGCCGGTGCTCGGAGGCGAGGAACTCCGCCAGCTTCCCCCGCGCATGGTCAGGAAAGTGCCCTGCGGCAATGCGCGCCTGCAATTCCTCGGTTGTTATCTTCTCAGCGCAGCGGGCGCGCACAGCGTCCTGCACGCGGTTTTTCTCCATAAACTCATCGTACACATCGGTGGTGATGACGAAGGAGTCGGGAAACCCAATGAGCTCATCATGATCGGTAAGCCTACCGCCACGACGGAGATGGTCGATAACAAATAGAAGCCCGCGTGCTTTTCCCCCGATCTGACCGGTACCGAGCACACGTACGTTTTTAGGGAGCTCCTGTGGGGAGAAGTGGTACTCACCGCCCCTCGTCCGGCCAAACCGGAAGAACGGGGAGCTCACTTGCTTTTCGCCCATAGCCATGAGACCCCAAGGATCGTCTTCCCGTCCTCGATCTCTCCGCGGGAAATCAAGCCAATGATCTCTTCTTGGGTAAACCCCGCTTGGTCGGAGATCTCGTCTGGGAGCGGGGACGCAACTTTGGTCAGCCCTGCCGCAGTGTAAAGAACGATCCGCTCGTTGGTGAACCCGGGGGACGTGTAGAAGGCGAATAACTCATCCCAGTCAGAAGCGGTGTATCCCGTCTCCTCGCGCAGCTCCCGCTTGGCACAGTTGAGGGGAGATTCTCCCTTCACATCAAGCTTTCCCGCTGGAACCTCCCACATAAACTTTCCCACAGCATGGCGGTACTGACGGACGAGCAAGATCTTCCCATCAGGGAGGACGGGGATGATCGCCACCGCACCCGGATGCTGGACGAGCTCCCGTGTGGATTCCGCCCCGTCCGGGAGCCTGACCCGATCCACGACAAGCCGGAGGATCTTTCCGGAAAACACCTCCGTCCGCGCGATGATCGTCTCCCGGTCAGATGGCGTTGTATCCAGCGTCAAGTGCCTTTTCATTCAACGGTACGAACTTCCCTTTTCCCCCTGTGGTGAGCATTTCCCCCATCGCTTTTTTCACTGTGTTGAGGGGAACGGCTCCCGTCGCCTTGAGATACGCTCCCAGGGCAACCATGTTGATCGCACGAGTGCTTCCCGCTTTCTCCGCAAGGGTATGGACATCGACAAAGTGAGCATGGACATCGTCACGGTTCACCGTGCGGTTAATGAGAGACTTGTTCGCCACGATCGTTCCCTCCTTTGCCACCGTTGGCTCAAACTTGTCCAAGGATGGGAGGTTCATGGCGATGAGGTCAGTCGGCTCATCGACGATTGGGGATCCGACCGGTTGATCGGAGAGCACAACGGTGCAGTTCGCTGTCCCTCCTCGCATCTCCGGGCCATAGGACGGAAGCCACGTCACCTCAAGGCCGTGTTTCATCCCCGCCTGAGCGAGAATCTTGCCAGCGAGGATTACCCCCTGGCCGCCGAATCCAGCAATAATTATCGAACGTTCCATCATTACCCCCTATCCACTATGTCCCCGAGCGGGAATACTTTTGTTACTACCTCGGCAATGTGCCGGTTCGCCTCGACTGGAGTCATGTGCCAATTGGTCGGGCAGGCCGATAGCACTTCCACCAAGGAATATCCCTTCCCCTCTACCTGGTAAGTGAATGCCTTCTTGATCGCCTTCTCCGCGTCCATGATCCGCCGCGTGTCGTAGAGCGCTTGCCGCGTCACGTAGGCCGGCGCATCGAGGGTGGCGATCAGCTCGGAGAAACGAATCGGATAACCGAACAGCTTAGGATCCCGCCCCTGTGGGGTGGTGGTCGTTTTTTGTCCGACGAGTGATGTGGGGGCAAGCTCCCCACCAGTCATCCCGTATACCTGGTTATTCACATAGATCACGGTGAAGTTCTCACCGCGGTTCGCCGCATGGATCGACTCGGCGGCCCCGATGCTTGCAAAGTCTCCGTCCCCCTGGTAAGAGAGGACGATCAGGTTGGGGTTCGCACGCTTGAGCCCGGTCGCCACTGCGCTCGCCCGCCCGTGCGATGCTTGGATCGCATCGCACTTGTACCAAAGATATGCGAACACCGCACACCCGACCGGCGCGATCGTCACCGTCCGCTCAGCGATCCCCAGTTCGTCGATCGTCTGCGCGATGATCCGTGTGAGGATCCCGTGGTGACATCCCGGGCAGTAAGTGGATCGGACATCGGTCATACTCTTGGGTCGGCCAAATACCTTAACCATATTTTTCATATTAACTGGCATATTTCTTCACCTCATTTAGGATCTTCCGCGGGGTAGTGATAACCCCGCCCATCTCCCCGTAGAACGGTGTCTCCGCTCGCTCTGCTACCGCTAAGCGAACATCTTCCCACATCTGCCCCGCACTCATTTCCACGGTAAGGATTGTCTTCACCCGGTCGGCGAGATTCCGCAATTGCTCGTAGGGAAACGGCCACAGGGTGATCGGTCGGAACAAACCAAGCTTGATTCCCTGTGCCCGGGCCATGCGCACCACCGTCTTGGCAATGCGGGCGACGGTCCCGTACGCGGCAATCACGATATCCGCATCATCAGTTTCATATTCTTCGTAGCGGATCTCATTTTTCTCGATCTCACGGTACTTTTCCTGCAAGCTTAGGTTCATCTGCTTTAAGACCTCAGGGTCGAGGTCGAAGCTCAAGATGATGTTCGGGTCGCGTCCCTTCGCGCCAGTGAGGGCCCATTCCTTCTTGGGAAGAGTCGCGGGGTCGATCGGGGCAGGTAATTCTACCGGTTCCATCATTTGGCCGAGCATCCCGTCAGCGAGGATCATCACCGGAGTTCGATACTTATCCGCTAAGTCGAACGCGAGCATTGTCAGCTCCCCTGCCTCGGGAACGGTCGACGGGCCGAGGACGATCATGTGGTAGTCTCCGTGTCCGCCGCCCTTGGTCGCCTGGAAGTAGTCGCCCTGCGACGGGGCGATGTCCCCGAGGCCAGGGCCACCACGCATCATGTTTACGATCACCGCCGGTAAATTCGCCCCCGCCATGTACGAGATCCCTTCCTGCTTTAGGCTGATCCCTGGGGATGACGAAGAGGTCATTGCCCGCACCCCGGCTGCGGATGCACCGTACACCATGTTGATCGCTCCAATCTCGCTTTCCGCCTGAATAAACGTGCGCCCGAGCCGCGGCATGTTCTTTGCCATGTGTTCGACGAGCTCTGCCTGTGGGGTGATCGGGTAAGCAAAGTAGCACTGGCATCCGGCACGGATTGCCGCCTCCGCGATCACCTCGTTCCCGCGCATCAGTTTTCTTTCTCCCATCGTTCCTCCTTACGCTGCAACCTTCTCGCGGTATACCTCAATCGCTACATCCGGGCAGGTCATCCCACAGAATGCACAACCAACGCATTTTTCCGGATGCTCCACATGGACATAATTATAGCCACTCTTGTTTATCTTTCCGGAAAAGGCGAGGACATGCTGCGGACAGGCAGCAATACACAACCCGCATCCCTTACACCTTTCCTTGTCAATGATGACAACTCCTTTAGGCATACTAACCTTCCTTCCCTTTGTAGAATGTTTCGTTAAGTCGTTTCCCTCGGTGCTTACGTAGGTGAGAAAGTCCTTGGCCCACGTGTGTTATCCACCTCTCCAGTTGTTCCTCCCATAGTGGTTCCCGCGTACGCGGGCGCACCTCCGCCTGCGGTGTATGCAGCTTAAGCACGTGATTCAGCCGGTCAACATCCTGTTCAAATTGGTCGACGATATCCTCTTCCACGTGATCGGATACAACCGCGAGTTCGAGTCGGCCCTCTTTTTCGGGGGTGATGACCTTCGTTACGATCATCTTCCCCACAGAAAACCGACCTGCGTCCTGCGTGGCAGGAATCAGGCCGGTCTCACCCCCAGGAAGGGATACGAGCACCCCTTCTGCAATTATTCGTATGACCTTTCCCGTGACGGTTGCGCCAACCTCAAGGGTCATTTCCTCTCTTCGCTCTACGTGACTTTGGTGACCCGTCCCGACTTAATGCAGCGGGTACAGGCGTTGATCCACTGCTTCTTCCCGTTCACGTATGCATGTACGCGTTGGATGTTCGGTGCTCGCACCCTATGGGTCTTGCGGTGCGAGTGACTGATTGTGTTCCCCGTCACTGGGCTCTTCCCGCAAATTTCACACACTCGTGCCATCTTTTCCTCCCCTTTACTTTACTATCGCTGGCTCAACATAAATGGGATCGAGGCTATACAACTCATCGTTTCCCGTCTGACCCAATCTGGCAACCCATTCCGGAGAGGGGCGATTAAGCTCATGCGCGGCAACCGTCAATTGTGGGAACTCATCCCATGCGGATGCTAGATCATCAACCCCGCTTCCTACCACAGTAACCCCCTTGCTCGACTGGCTGAGCTTGCGCAGAAGCTCATCCCGCGCTATTACCTTTACCTCTCCCAATGGGCGCATATCCGTGAACCAACGCGCGTAAAAAAGATCCCGTCTGTTTTTGATAATAACGCAAACGCGCCGTGCATCGCTTACCTGGATGCGGTAGGCGAGCGTGCCATCGATTCCAACCACTGGTATCCCCAATGCCTGTGCGAATCCCTTTGCCGACGCGATCCCAATCCGCAGTCCAGTGAATGAACCCGGCCCACGGTTGACACTCACGCGCCCTACCATTGTCCGATCAACCCCGCATGTATCGAGAAGCCGCTCAACCACGGGCAAGAGCTCCTCAGAATGGCGCAGCGGCTCCTCCATCAGCTCTTCCCCTAATAGACAATTGTCATTAATGATCGCGGCCCCGCCGTATACCTCGGAGGAGTCCACCCCTAACGTTATCATCTTATGTAAATGGTAATAGGCATTCATCTGGTTTTCAACCATGGGATGCGTCCGTATGAATATAATTATTCGCGAAGATAGGAGGGGTAATATGCGTATCGGTTACGTGCAGTTAAGCCCGGTTTTCGGCGCGCGTGCGGAGAACTTGGCCCGCGCTAAGAGTTTGATCACGGGGAAGGATGCGGATCTATGGGTATTGCCCGAGCTATTCGCTACCGGGTATCAATTCCGCACACGGGATGAAGTCGCGGCCCTTGGAGAACTGATCCCTGCTGGACCGACGACGCACTGGTTGATCGCGCGTGCCCGTGCGTGCGCGTGTTATTTCGTGGCGGGGCTGGTGGAACGGGATAAAGGTGGAAAGCTATACAATAGTGCTCTACTCGTCGGGCCAACCGGCGTCCGTGCCCATTATCGTAAGGTGCACCTGTTTAATGAGGAGAAGCGCTTGTTTGCTCGGGGAGATACTCCGTTTCCCGTGGTGGATCTCGGTGCAGCGAAGGTGGGGATGATGATCTGTTTTGACCACCTGTTTCCGGAAGCGGCGCGGACACTCGCCCTCGCCGGTGCGGAGGTGATCGCTCATCCAGCCAATCTCGTCATCCCGGAGTATGGTCAACTTACAATGCGCGTGCGAGCGATTGAAAACGGTGTATTTACTGTGACGGCAAACCGCATCGGCGTGGAAATCCGCGGCAGCGCACCGCTCCATTTCACCGGGGAGAGCCAGATCGTCGCCCCAAGTGGGGAGATCCTTGCCCGTGGGCCACGCGACCGTGAAGAGGCCAGGGTGGTGGAGATCGATCCGGCACAGGCACGTGATAAGAGAATTACCCAGTACAATGACCGATTCGCCGACCGGCGGCCTGAGTTTTATCGGTGCTGAGCCGTTGCGCCCGCGCGGCAGTTCCTCTACCATCTATGGGAAAGGAGTGAGGATGATTAAACCCGGATTGCACAACGAAATGACGTGGGTGATCAAAAAGAGCCATCTGGCAAACGCTGTTGCTAGCGGTCTTGTGGAGGCGCTTTCCAGCCCAGCCCTTGTTGCTTTCTGTGAGGAGTGCGCACGAATGATCGTCGATCCGCTCCTTCCGCCTGGGCAGAAGACAGTTGGGACGAAGATTGAGTTGCATCACCTTGCTCCTACTCCGCCGGGGATGCACGTGACCGTGCATGCTGAGCTCGTAGCGGTGGATGGGCGGAAGCTTTCATTCCGCGTCGACGCCCATGATGAGGTGGAGAAGATCGGGGAGGCAGAACACGAGCGGTTCATTATCGACGTGGATCGGTTCAACCGCAGGCTTGCTGATAAAGGCCATTCGTCATAGAACGTTTACCCTTTGTTCACAAAACGTTCACATTTCTACCGTATACTACAGTTGGAACGTGAGGAAGGTATGCCTCCTGCTGAAACCTCCTTACGTAACAAGCCCAACCACCAGCCAGGAGAGGCTCCATATGGGGCCTCTCTTTATTTCGGGAGGGCTAACGGTTACTAGCAACTAGCCGGAGCGAAATCTCATTGTGGCGTGGAATAAGGCGGTAGATGGATTCGTCAACCAAGCGGCCGTTCCGCACCAGGATCTTTCCATTCACCATGGAAAGATCGACCCGATTGGCTCCGCAGTGGACGAGCGCTGCTAGTGGATCTGCCTGCGCGCCGGCGAACTCGATTCCCGATAGGTCGAACGTAATAAGATCGGCTGCCTTACCCGCTTCGATCGAGCCAATCTCATTTTCCCGGTGAAGTACCCGTGCCCCGCCCATCGTCGCCAGGTAGAGGGCGTCCCGGGCGGAGAACGCCTCCGCCCCGTAGCGTACACGCTGGAGGAGCATCGCCTGGCGGACCTCGCGGATCATGTTCGATGTGTCGTTGCTCGCCGAGCCATCGACCCCAATGCTTATCTTCACATCGGTACCCATGAGCGGAACCACCGGCGCGATCCCCGAGCCGAGGATCATGTTCGAGCTCGGGCAGTAAGCCATTCCCACCCGGGCTTGAGAGAGTTTCTTAATGTCCGAGTCGGAAATGTGCACAAGGTGGGCAAACCATGCGTCGTCGCGTAGCCACCCAAGCTCTTCCATGTAATCGACTGGGCGCGCGCCAAACTTCTCGGTGCAGAACGCCTCCTCATCAGCCGTCTCAGCGAGGTGGGTATGGAGGAGAACCCTGTACTCACTAGCGAGCTCAGTGGACTTGCGCATGAGATCAGGGGTGACGGAAAACGGCGAGCACGGAGCAAGAGCAACTTGCAGCATGGATCCTGGCGAGGGATCGTGATAGCGCTCGATGACGCGTTGACAGTCCTTTATAATCTCATCCTCGGTCTGCACAACGCAATCGGGTGGAAGGCCTCCGTCCTTCTTGGATAGGGACATCGAACCGCGGCAGGGATGGAAACGGATCCCGGTCATCCTCGCTCCTTCGATCAGAGCGTCGAAAAGGTGCGGATGGCCTTTGGGAAAGAGATAGAAGTGATCGGAGCTCGTCGTTGCTCCGGAAAGGAGAAGCTCACTTAACCCGATTGCAGCGCTTACCCGCACCGCTTCCTCGTCAATTCCTTTCCACCGCTCATACAGGAAGGTAAGCCAGTCGAACAGCTTCTTGTTCGCTGCACCGGGTACGTTGCGGAATAGGGTCTGGTACAGGTGATGGTGTGTATTGATGAAACCGGGAAGAAGCACCTTCCCCTTCCCATCGATCGTTTCGTCAGCCTGGATCCCGGTTGGATCGTCACCCACCGCGGCGATCCGGTTCCCCTCCACGAGGACGTAGCCGCCCTTAATCTCGCGACGGTTTTCATCCATCGTTGCGACAAGGGCGAAATCCTTAAACAGCGTTGTCTTCATAAACGACCTCCGGTGGATACCCTATAGCCTGCTGCGGGGAGGAAAATGGAGATTCGCCACAGGTGAATCGGTTCGGGG
>CAZTJW010000016.1:0-9739 GCA_964613775.1 uncultured Thermotogae bacterium | reverse complement strand
TTCTGTCCACCAAACCCGAACGATTCGCTCAGGGCGATGTTGATCTCCTTTTTGGTCGGTGTAGGGGTGTAATCGAGATCACAGTCGGGATCAGGATTTTCGTAGTTGATTGTCGCCGGAATAAACCCGTGCTCCATGGAAATGAGAGTGGCGATCGCTTCGACTGCTCCCGCCGCCCCAAGGAGGTGACCGATCTGCGATTTTGTTGAACTGATCTTCACGTGATGCGCAGCATCCCCAAACGCGCGCTTGATCGCTGCGGTCTCGGCGCGGTCGTTCAGGAGCGTCGATGTCCCATGCGCGTTGATGTAATCCACGTCCTGCGGCCGAACCTTGGCACGCTCCAGTGCGAGGCGAATTGCGAGCGCTGGTCCCGCTCCATCGGGAGAAGGAGCGGTGATGTGATAAGCGTCCTCACTCATTCCGAACCCTCCGAGCTCCCCGTAGATCCGCGCGCCGCGCGCACGAGCATGGGACTCTTCCTCCAGGATGATGCTCCCCGCCCCTTCCCCGATCACAAATCCGTCCCGATCACGGTCGAACGGGCGAGACGCGCGCGCTGGATCGTCATTGCATTTAGACAGGGCACCCAATTGGGCGAATCCGGCATAAGCGATGCGCAGAAGAACCGCTTCCGCTCCGCCGGCGACGGCAAGATCGATGTAATTCGCCCGGATGAGCTCGGCGGCGATGCCGATCGCGTGCGCGGAGCTGGCGCACGCGGAGACGACCCCAAAGTTTCCTCCCTGCAAGCCGTACTCGATCGCGATCTCCCCGGCAACGGCGTTCGGCATCAGCCGCGGGATGAAGAACGGGCTGACCCGCCGCGGCCCTTGCTCGAACAGGGCCTTGAAGTTCTCGGACATTGTCTCTAGCCCGCCGATCCCTGTTCCGGCAATCACCCCGACCCGCTCGGGATCGAGCTCTTCCGGTTTAATCCCGGCATCGGCAAACGCGAGCCTGGTCGCGGCGATCCCAAACTGGGCCGCTCGATCGATCCGCCGCGCCCGCCGCCGGTCCATGTAATCGAGTGGGGAAAAGTCGCGCACCGGTGCCCCGATCTTGACGTCAATCCCGTCAAGCTCGACACGGTCATCGACCCGCACTACCCCGCTTTTCCCGGACCGCAGCCCATCCCAGAACGCGTCCTTCCCGATTCCGATCGGGGTAATTGGCCCAAGGCCGGTGATCACAACCCGCCTCGTCACTGGCCTTTCACCCTCTCTTGGGCATGAAGAAACGCAAGCTCTTCCTTTACCTGCCCAGATCCGGAAACTTCCGCGATTCGAGCACGAACAGAATCCAAATTGATCTCCTCTTTTGGGACCGCCTCCTGAGCGAGGATCACCACTTCGTTTCCGTCAACCTGGAGGAGCCCTCTTGCAAGAGCAAATGCCACCTCGCCGTCAGGGGTCTTGATGCGCAGCGGAGACGGGGTGAGCACGGCGAGAAGAGGGGCGTGCCCGTTCATCACCCCGAACTCTCCCCGCAGGCTTCTGGCAACGACCATCGTCGCTTCCCCTGAGAATAATACCCTTTCCGGCGTGCGTAGTTCACAATGCATGTATATTCCCTCACGGGAAACTATAGGGGAGAGATTCCTCTTCGTCAACCTCCGTGCACAAGTGTTTCGATGTACACGTCCAAGATTTCATGCGCCTGCACCGTTTCCTGCGGCGAAAGGCGGATCACTTGGCTCCGCCCGATAGAGTGGGACCCAAGCCAGTCGAGGGCATGGGCAAGCCCAGATGCGAGCGGGATTCCCTCTTCCCCTTTTATACACGCATGGCACAGCACACCGCCGCGTGCTGGAACAAACAGAAACGGCCCTTCCTCGCTCCCGCAACGGAGGCAGGAGCGGAGGTGCGGACGGTGTCCGAGCATTGATAGCGCCCTGAGTTCCGCGGCGATCCGCAGTTTATCCGCATCTTCCTGGTTCACTAGGTCAAGGAAACGCACAAACAAGCGGTAGACCTCGTCTTCGCGCTGCTGGAGGGGGAGGAGGAGATCGAGGCTCCGGGCGACGGCAAGTGCGGAGTTGACTACCCCAAGATCGCGCTTTATCCGTTCGTAGCTAGAGATAAGTGTCCCCTGGCTCACCAAATCAAGGCGATCGTGCGGGTAGAACACGACCTCCACATTGTTGAGCAAATCGAATACCCCGCCGAGCCGCGAGCTTATGCGCCGTGCCCCCTTGGCGATCGCTGTCCGCTTACCGTAGCCACGCAGGAACAAGGTGAGGATGATATCAGCCTCGGCGAACGCGCGCGTTCGCAGGACAAATCCTTCCCCGCGTTCGATTCCCACTCTACTCGGGTGCCCCCGCAATTATGTCCAGGCTATGGCTCGCTCCGATGCGGGTCGCTCCTGCCTCGATCATCTTGATCGCTGCCGCGTAGTCGTGGATCCCACCGGCTGCCTTCACCCCCATCTTCTCCCCGACGGTGTGGCGGAGCAGGGCGACATCCTCTACCGTCGCTCCTCCGGGGCCGAATCCGGTCGAGGTCTTGACGAAGTCGGCCCCACCCGCCTTGGCGAGGATTGCCCCAGCGACCTTCTCCTGCTCGTTTAACAGCGCCGTCTCCAGGATCACCTTTACCAAGACCTCGGTCGGGGCCTTGCGCGCCACGTCACACACCGCGCGGATATCAGAAAGAACGGTGGCGTAATCCCCATCCTTGAGCGCGGCGATGTTGATCACCATGTCGAGCTCGCTCGCCCCTACGGCGATCGCCTTCTGCGCCTCAAACCCCTTCACCTCAGCCGTTGTCATCCCGTGTGGAAAACCGATCACCACGTCCACTTTGACCGGACTGTCCTTCACCAGAGAATATGCGATCTCAGCGTGACATGGGTTGACACACACCGCGTAAAACCCGTACCGGATCGCCTCGGCACACAGCCGCTTTATCCCTTCCCTGCTCGCGGTCGGGCCGAGCAGGGTATGGTCGATCATCCTCGCTAGATCTTTTTTGTGCATCACTCTCCTTTCTCGCCTTCTTCCTCAAGCACCGCGCTCTTCCGCCGCTTTTCCAGAAGGTGGAAGCTGCGCCCCGCCTCATGCAAGAACCCAGTGAGAAGATACCCCTTTGCGAAGGACGCCTCAAACACCTCCCGCGTCTTTACGCGCCAGTCGCGAGCGAGCTTGGGAAAGGAGGAAATGAGACGATCGAGATCAACCGGTATCTCGATGAGAATAGCCCCGCTCTTCGGAGCCGGGTTGAACTCGACGAGCTGGCGGATACCGCTTCCCACCCCGCGTGTCTTCGTCACCACCTCGATGCGATCGAGCCCGATCCGATACTGTGGGGGGAGGCGTCCATCGTCGGTGATCGCGTTTACCCGCGGCGAGTCGATCCACCACTCAACTATAATTCGATCGGTCGCCAGGCCGCTATTGGCCGGATCGGAGAGCGGGCCGTACAGGTTGCGGATGTAACCCGTCCCGATTGCCCCGAGCTTGTTGAACGCCAAGTGGGCATCGGCCCCGCGTAAGGGATCGATCGAAAAGCGGAGGAGTGAGATTCCGATACGGCGCGCGTGCCGGCGCTCAGCGCGGCGCAGGTGCTGACCGATCCCGTGGCTACGCATTTCCTTTTCCACTCCGAAGAACAGGGTCGTCCCCACCGTGCGCCCATCCACTTGTGTCACGAGATCGACAAGCGCACCGTAAAGCGGAGGCGGGACGATGTCGGAGTTATAGGCGCCGAGCAATATACCATTGCTCTCCCGTACGGTGACGAGGGCAAACGTGGGAATGACAAGCCGTTCGACGCCGCCGGCGAGCTCAAGCTGCAGGCGCTCACAGGCGGAAAAGTCATCCAGGCGCGCAAGCTCCTTAACCGTGATGTCCATCGTAGAAGCTTAACCTTTGGTGAAACTGGTCAACCGTTCGATCTCTGCAGCGTCGCGCGTCCATCCCTTGCGCACTGCCACTTTGAGATCGAGGAAAACATGCCTTCCCAACAGGCGCTCGATATCCATCCGTGCCTGCG
The DNA here is from genome assembly GCA_964613775.1 of uncultured Thermotogae bacterium. Lineage (GTDB taxonomy): Bacteria > Bipolaricaulota > Bipolaricaulia > UBA7950 > UBA9294 > S016-54. The sequence goes on along the minus strand of CAZTJW010000016.1, from coordinate 5,744 downwards.
TCCCGATCCGCTTGATCAAGCGTCCCCCTTTTCCGATGATGATCCCCTTCTGTGAATCGCGGTCGACCACGATCTCCGCCTTGATCTCCCGGATCCCATCGTCACGGTCATGCATCCACTTTACTCGCACCGCGGTTGCATACGGGATCTCATGGTAGGTGAGCTGGAACACCTTCTCCCTGATCAACTCGGCGACCAGAAACTCCTCCGATTGGTCGGTCTTAACATCGGGCGGGAAAAGCGGTGAACGCTCGGGAAGATAAGAGATGATCGTCGCGACCGCATCCTCAATCCCCAGTCCCTGCGTGGCGCAGACCGGGATCAATTCTTGAAACTTGCCAGTGGCGTCATACGCGAGCAGGGTCTCCTCGAGCGCGTTTCCTTTGGCAAGATCGACCTTGTTCACCAAAAGGATCATCGGGGCAAAGAGCTCGGGAAGGCGGTCGAACATGTCCTGGTCGTAGTCCGTGACCTTCCCCCATGGCTCGACCATGTACGCGATCACGTCGACCTCGCGCAGTGCCCGGAGCGCCTCGCGCAGGACGCGGCGGCTGAGCAGGTTCTGCGGCGCGTGCAGTCCCGGGGTGTCGACGAACACGATCTGGGCCGCCTCGGTGGTGTAGACGCAACGGATGCGGCTGCGGGTCGTCTGCGGCTTGTCCGAGGTGATGACGAGCTTCTCCCCCATTACCGCGTTCAGAAACGTTGATTTACCCACGTTCGGCTGGCCGAGTACCCCAACAGCTCCGGATTTAAACGATCCCATTTGTCAACTCTCCGGAGAGGACCAGCGCGGTCATGCGTTCGATATCGGGAGTCAACGGGCGATCGTGATCGAGGTGGGGCACGTGGTCCCGTATGCAGTCGTAAAGCGCGCGCGTCCTTTTTGCCATCTTATCCACCCCCTGAAAGTCAAGCGCCTGGGCGGCGCATAGGTACTCGATCGCAATGATCCGCGAGAGATTTTCACACACCTTGAGCCCCTTGCGCGCTGAGATTGAGGCCATGCTGTTGTGATCCTCCTTCCCGCCCGAGGTAGGAATCGAGTCCGCCAAGGCCGGATGGCATAGGACCTTGTTCTCACTCGCCAGGGCAGCGGCGGTGTACTGGGCGAGCATCAGTCCGGAGTTGATCCCTCTTTCCCGCACCAAAAACAAGGGAAGACCCCGGTTTGGGCTGTTCAGTAACCGATCGATCCGGCGCTCGGCGATATTTCCTACCTCGGCCAGGGCAAGTGTCGCCATCTCCAGTGCCAGCCCGATGATCTCCCCGTGGAAGTTTCCCCCGGAAAGAACCGTCCCGTCGGGGAACAAAAGTGGGTTGTCGGTGGCGGAATTGATCTCGATTTCGAGCTTCTCTTTGAGAAATGATAACGCCTCCCACGCCGGCCCGATCACCTGCGGGATACAGCGCAGGCTGTATGCATCCTGGACGTCTCCCTGTGCAGAATCGATGAGGGAGCTTCCCGCGATGAGATCCCTGATCATTCCCGCAACCTTGACTTGGCCAGGATGGGGACGAGCAGCGTGGAGCTGCGGTGAGAACGGGGCGGAGAAGCCGCGCAGCCCTTCCAGGGATAAAGCTGCCGCTCCGATCGCGGCGGAGAACAACCGCATTCCCTGCGTATAGAGAAGAAAACCGAGCCCAGTCATGTACTGCGTCCCATTCAGCAGCGCAAGCCCCTCCTTCGGCGCGAGCTGACGGGGTGAACGGCCGATGCGCTTGAGCGCCTCATGACCGGAAATGCGCTCACCGTTATCGATCGCCTCCCCCTCTCCGATAAGGACGAGAGCGATGTGGGCAAGTGGCGCGAGATCACCGGATGATCCGACTGAACCCTGTTCCGGGACGAGCGGATAAATGTGGTGATTCAGAAGATCGATCAGGTAATCGATCGTGCCCATCCTAATCCCGGACGCTCCCTTCACCAGGGAGTTGGCCCGAAATAGCATCATCGCCCGCACTGCCTCCTCCGAAAGGGGTTTCCCGACTCCAGCCGCATGCGAGAGCACGATGTTCCGCTGTAGTTCACGCAGGCGATCGCGTGGGATCGACTCAGTGCTCAGGGCACCGAATCCGGTGTTGATCCCATATACCGGGATTCCAGCGGCGGCGATCCTCTCGACCAGCGACGCTGACCGCTCGACCCTCTTCCGCGCTGCTGCCCCAACCCCAACCTCCTCTCCAGAAAAGACGACCCGCGCTGCATGGTCGAGCGTGAGGTTATCACCGTCTAGTTCAATCATTTTATCACCTCAGCGGAGTATACTGAGAAGAAGAATCGTTGTAAAGCGCAGTTACAATCACTATACTCCGACTGTATGCATACTCTGATCACCGGAATCGGACAGCTCGTTACTCCACGCGGCCGCGGCCCGGTTGGGGGAAAGGGAATGAGCGACCTTTACGTGGGCGATGGGGTGGACGTTCTCATCGATGATGGACGGATCGCCCGTATTGCTCGCGCCATCCCTTCTCATGGGGTCGATAAGAGGATCGATGCCGCGGGGATGGTCGCCTTGCCTGGATTCGTCGACCCGCACACCCACGCGATATTCGCGGGAACGCGTGAGGATGAGTTTCTCGCACGCGCCCGTGGAATTCCCTACGACGGTGGCGGGATTCTGAACACGATGCAGGCGGTGCGAAAAGCGAGCGAGGAGACACTGGCAACGAACGCTCGTACCTACATCAGGCGCATGCTTTCCTGGGGAACAACGACCGTGGAGGTCAAGAGCGGCTATGGGCTAAACGTGGAAAGCGAAGTGAAGCTCCTTCTCGCGCTCCGCCGTGCCCGACGGAGCGTTCCCGTGCGGATCGTTCCCACCTTTCTCGGAGCACACGCCTTTCCCCCTGATATACGCCACGATGACTATATTTCGATGATCATCACCGAGATGATTCCCATTGTGCGCCGGCGAAAGCTCGCCCAGTTCTGCGACGTATTCTGTGATAAGGGCTTCTACACGGTCTCTGAGGCGCGCACCATCCTGCGCGCTGCACGTGGAGCAGGGCTTGGGCTCAAGCTCCATGCCGACGAACTCGCAGCAAGCGGCGGGGCAGAGCTCGCCGCGGAGCTTTCGGCCACCTCAGCCGACCACCTGTTAAAGGTGACAGAGCGTGGAATGCATCGGATGAAAGAGGCGGGGGTGATCCCAGTGCTTCTGCCGGGGACAGCGTTCACTTTGGGGACCGATTACGCTCCTGCTCGCCGAATGATCGAACTCGGGCTGCCGGTCGCATTGGGGACCGATTTCAACCCGGGGACGTGCCTTATCCATTCAATGCCGATGATCATCGGGCTTGCTGTAATGCGGATGGGAATGACGATTGAGGAAGCGATCACCGCTGCCACGTTGAATGCCGCCGCCGCCCTCGAGCTCGCCGATGAAACCGGGTCACTCGAAGAGGGAAAGGCAGCGGACATCATCCTGCTCGACCTCGATAACTACCGACAGATCCCGTACTTCCTCGGGCACAACCCAGTGAAAGTTGTGATCTGTGGGGGAAAGGTCGTTTACAAAGCGAAATGGTGACCGTCCTTGCCTACGCCAAGCTCAACCTTTCCCTGCACATCCGCCGCCGCCGAGCCGATGGGTTCCACGAGATCGATTCCATCGTCCAGACGATCGATCTTGCCGATCGGCTTACAGTCTCCGTCGAAGGGCAAGGATTGCGGGTAGAAAGTCCATTCCCTCCGGAAGAAGACCTCGCCTTTAAGGCATCACGGCTTATCCTTGTGGAGAAGGGAGCAAAAACCGGAGTGCGGATCAAGCTGGAAAAGAATATCCCAGCCGGAGCTGGGCTCGGAGGGGGGTCGAGCGACGCTGCCGCTGCGGCATCAGTGCTCAATCGGCTCATTCCTCCACTGCTCCCACCCGAAACCCTCCACCATCTGGCGAGTGATCTCGGCGCGGATGTACCGATGTTCCTGCACGGCGGTCGGATGTGGATAGCGGGAAAAGGGGAGCGGATTACCACTCTCTCCCCCGGGCCGGAACGCGCGTTTCTCGTTTTGATCCCACCGGTCCACTCCACCACCGCCCTCGTCTACCGAAAGTATGACGAGCTTCATCCGGAAGGGAAGATGGCTTTGCCCAGGTTGGGGGAAAACGACCTTGAGGAAGCGGCCCTCACCCTCTATCCTGCCCTTACGCCATACCGGGAGGCAATCAGCCGCATTGCTGGGGATTACTATGGAATGAGCGGGAGTGGATCGACGTTCTATGCCGCGTTCAGAGAGCTAAAACGGGCACAAGCGGCAGCACGGAGGCTCGCTAGAGCCTTCCCAGAAGCGCAGGTAGAGGTGTGCGTTCCGACGGAATCAGGGCAAAGGGAGGTAGGCTGATGCAGATCGCAATCGACGGCCCGGCGGCGGCCGGGAAGACGAGCCTGGGGCGGGCACTCGCCGAGTATTTCGGGTGCTTGTTCGTCGAGACCGGGAACATGTACCGCGCTGTGGCACTTGGGCTTGACCGTGGGATCCCGCTCGACAAAATCGAGATCACTATCGATCAGAACGGGCATTTGTTCCTGAACGGTGAGGATGTAACGGATAAGCTTCACACTCCGGAGATGGATCAGGCGTCATCCCGTGTCGCCACTATGCCCGCGGTGCGGGCCCGGCTCGTCGCACTGCAGCAGCAAATCGCCGCCGGTCGCGATGTAGTCATGGAGGGACGGGACATCGGGACGGTTGTCCTCCCCCACGCTGACGTCAAGATATTCCTTCAGGCAAGCCCACAGGAGCGGGCGCGGCGACGCGTGCGGGAGCGTCCCGGCCTTGACTACACTACAACGTTACAGGAGCTCATTGCCCGTGACGCCCGCGATTCCACGCGGAAAGTCTCCCCCTTGAACCCCGCAGCTGATGCGACTATAATCGGCACCGATCAAAAGAGCCTCATGGAGGTCATTTCCGAGGCGATAGATCTTGTCAAGGAGCGATTAAAGAAGGTTGACGCATCGGCTCAAGACATACTATAGAGGAGGCCTGTACGCGCTGATAGTTATTATCCTTCAACTCCTGACGGAGGTTCTGTTTCGCCTGCGGGTTATGGGGAGGGATATGCTCAAGCGGAAGGCCGGATACATCGTCGTTGCCCGTCATCGTAGCTATTGGGATGTCCCGTTGCTCGCTGCCGCGTTCGGACCGTGGAACCGTATTCAGTTCATCGCTCGGAAAGGCCTGCTGAAGAATTCTGTTTTCAAACCCCTGATCAAGCTCTACGCCACCGCAATCGACCGTGACCACTTCAGCCGTGTGGACTTCCGCCATGCGGCGGAGGCGGTGCGGCGTGAACGGCTAATCGGGATCTTTCCTGAGGGAACGACGAAGGGAAATGCGGAGGCTAAGACCGGTGCGATCCACTTTGCCCGAATTTCCGGAAAGCAGCTTCTTCCGGTAAACATCCGGGCACACGGGTCCTACCCGCCGCGCTACCCGTTCGGCTTTCCGCGGGTTACAATCTCAATCGGCCGCCCCGTGTCCATCACCGAGTTGGAAAAAGGGAAGGCCAACGTGCCACGGGCCATTCGGACACAGTGGATGAGCAGGCGATTAATGGAGCTCGTCGACGCGGCGTAGAAAAGGGAGATTGATAACGAGCCTTCTCTTAGGTGAGGCAGAAGAGAGGGGAAATCTTAAACTTAGGTGGTCTTAGTTATGGAAGAAAAAATCAAGATGGAAGAAGCGTTCTCGGAGAGCGATGTCAAGCTGTACAGCCGCGGTGATACGATCACGG
>CAZTJW010000015.1:0-9761 GCA_964613775.1 uncultured Thermotogae bacterium | reverse complement strand
CTACGAACAGGCGTTCGCGAACGGGACCCTCTCGCGTGCTCTGCGTGCGGCGTGTAATCTCGCCGTATCCGGAAATGAGTACTTCCAGAGAAAGGCCCCATGGGAGACGAGTGATGCGCAGGCGGTCGCAAGCGCGTTTCACCTGGTAAAAGGGATGACGATCATGCTCTACCCGTTCGTCCCCAAATTCTCGGCGCAGGTTCTCTCTGCGATGGGGATCACGCGGGCAAGCTGGGATGAGCTCCACGCGCCTGATTCCGACCGAACGGTCACAGAGACCCGGGTGCTCCTCCCACGGATCGATATTAACCAGGTACGTTCGCGCGTCGCCGGAGTGAAGAGCGAGGAAAATAGGATCCCGTTTTCCGAGTTTGATAAGCTCGACCTGCGCGTGGGTGAGATCCGTGCGGCGGTCCCGATCGCGGGGACGGACCGACTTTATCGCCTCACGATTGACGTGGGCGGTGATCTCAGGACGAGCGTTGCCGGGCTGCGCCAGGAGTACACGCAGGAGGCACTCATCGGAAAGAAGGTCGTGGTGGTGGCGAACCTTGCCCCGGTGAAGCGCAAGGGGGTAAAATCCGAGTGCATGCTCCTTGCGGCAAAGGGGGATACAATAGCCCTCCTTTCTCCGGACAAGGATGTCCCGTCGGGGACGCCCGTTGGGTGAGTTTATTGAAAAAGGGGATTGGTATTGCTAAAATCAAGGCTGATTGAGGTGCTTTTCTATGTATGCTGTAATTGAGACAGGCGGAAAACAGTACCACGTTGAGGAAGGGACGCTCCTTGAACACGAGCTGCTCGGCGGGATCAACCCCGGCGATGCAGTCACATTTGACAAAGTACTCATGCTCGTAACCGATGATGAGGTTAAAGTTGGAGACCCCTATTTGAAGGACGTTTCGGTCAAGGGCGAGGTAAAAGAGGAAGGCCGTGGCGACAAGGTAACGGTTTTTCGCTACAAGTCCAAGAAGGGATACCGCCGCAAGAAGGGGCATCGCCAGCCCTACATGCGCACGTTGATCACCGCGATCGAGGCCTAGGAGGCGGCGTGGGGGAGATTGTTGTTCAGCGCGATGAATCGGGAAGGATCGTCGCCCTAGTGGGTGAAGGGCTGCGGGATGCGGGCCCAACCATACAGGGCAGTCTGTACTTTTTTCGCGCAGCGGAAAGCTCACTGGCCGAGTACTTGCATCTTTCCCCCACTCTATCGACCGGCGATGAGGTGCGGTTGATCGTCGATCGGAGCGACCCATTGCTGAACCGGGAGATCGATGCGGTGATGGAGACGGTTGTTCGCGGGCTCAAGCTCTTGGCGCAGGATTTTCCGGGTGAGCTCGTGGTGCATGAGGCCACGGCAGGGATAAAGGTTTGATGGAGGATAACTAATGGCGCATAAGACGAGCACCGGCTCAACTTCCAACATTCATGACAGTCCAGGCAAGCGCCTGGGAGTGAAGCGGTTCGGAGGAGAGTGGGTGAACGCGGGGACGATTATCGTCCGCCAGCGTGGAACCAAGTACGGTGTGGGGAAGAACGTCGGCCTGGGACGGGACTTTACGATCTACGCCACCGCTCCGGGTTATGTCCACTTTAAAGGGCACAAGAAGACTTACGTGAGCGTCCTGCCGACGCGGGAGGCGTAGCGCCTCCCGATGGCCGCCCCTCTAGCGTTCGATGTTTCTCGATGAAGCGAAGATCCGCGTCCAAGGTGGGCGCGGGGGGAACGGGGTGATCAGCTTCCTCTCCAACCGTCATAACCCGCACGGCGGACCGGACGGAGGGAATGGCGGCCCTGGTGGTGACGTCATCATGCGCGCTTCGGCACGCCTTTCCACTCTTTACCAATTCCGCAATGCCCCAACGTTTTACGCTGGGGACGGAACGCCGGGTGGACGCAACCTGCGCCACGGGGCGCGGGGCAAGGACACCGTAATCGATGTCCCAGTGGGAACGGTAGTGCGCGATCTTTTGACCGGGGAGATGATCGCCGATCTTACCGCCCCGGGTGATGAGGTCATGCTCGCCCGTGGCGGAGAAGGGGGACGGGGAAATCGGAGCTTCACTAGTTCTACCCGCCAGGCGCCGCACATCTGCGAACGCGGGCTGAAAGGCGAGAGGCGAACCCTACTGCTTGAGCTCAAGCTGATCGCCGACGTGGGAATCATCGGATATCCAAACGTCGGAAAGTCGAGCCTGATCTCGCGCATCTCGGGGAAACAAGCGAAGGTCGCTGATTATCCCTTCACCACCGTTGTCCCCAACCTGGGGGTGGTCGACGTGGATGGAGTGCACCAGTTTGTGGCGGTCGACATTCCTGGCTTGATCGACGGAGCACATGCGGGAAGGGGGCTAGGCGATAAATTCCTCCGCCACGTGGAACGGACGCGCCTTCTGATCCACATGGTCGATCTCGCCTCCTTAGAAGAGCGCGACCCGCTCGAAGACTACCATCGGATAAATGCAGAATTACAAGCGTTCAGCCCGCGGCTTGCCACCCGCCCGCAGCTTGTGGTGGGGAATAAGATTGACCTCGTCGATCCGGAAGCGGTAAAAACCGCGGTGGAGCGTTTCGCCGCGGCTGGAGTGGAGCTTCACCCGATCTCAGTAGCGACAGGAGCAGGGGTACGGGGGCTCGTTACCCGCACGTTCGCTCGATTGGAGGCCCTTACAAGACGCAGCGAGGCTTCACCTGTGCCGACCCCACGCCGAAAGGTGTACCGCTACCACGGGGAAACCGGGTTTTGGGTGGACCGCGAAGGGGATGCATTCACGGTTCACGGCGAGCCAGTGGAAAAGTTAGTGAAGAAGTTGGTGCTCGAGAACCGCGATGCCTGGGAGTACTTGAGCGAGCGGTTGACGAAGATGGGAGTAATACGCGAGCTTCACCACCGCGGATGCGCCGACGGCGACCGCGTGCGAATAGGGGATGTGGAATTTGAGCTTAACGGGTAGAGTTGGCCTATTCGGCGGGACGTTCAACCCGCTTCATAATGCGCACCTGATCGTGGCGGAGAAAGCACTGGAGCAGTTTGCCCTAAAAGAGGTGATCTTTATCCCATGCGGAATCCCTCCACACAAGGAGGTAGCCGATGGGGTGACCAAGGAGGACCGCTACGAGATGGTGCGTCGGGCGATTGCTGGGCATCCGCGGTTTTCCGTCTCCCGTATTGAGATCGACCGGGAGGGACCGTCATACACGATCGATACCATTCGGGCGCTTATGGGAAAGTATCCAGAAGGTCTGTGCTTTATCGTTGGGGCAGATCTTCTCTCCCAGATTGAAACGTGGAAAGAGCCAAATGCGCTCCTAAAAATTGTCCCGTTTATAGTCGCTCCCCGCGACGGGGTAAAAAAGGAGATCTTCTTCGCCTCACCGTTCAATCGGGCGGAGATCCGCTTCCTCGACATGGAGGAGGTTGATCTATCATCCACCTGGGTGCGAGAGGCGGTGCGCGGGGGAAAAGAATTCGCCAGTTGGGTCCCGCCGCAGGTGGCAGCCTACATTCGGGAACATGGTCTTTATCGAGAACTGACTAAATCACTTACTTAATAGGAGGCAAGGATAAAGGAGACACTACGCGTTAACGAACGGATCAGAGAAGCTGAGATCCGAGTGATCGACGAGAATGGAGATAACCTTGGGGTGATGCCAACGGCCCAAGCCCTTGCCCTGGCCAAGGAGAGGGGCCTTGATCTGGTGGAGGTTGCTGCGCAGGCGACTCCGGTGGTGTGCAAGATTACCAATTACGGTAAGTACTACTACCAACAGGCGAAGCGCGAGCGTAAGCAGAAACACCGCTCCCAGTTAAAGGAGATGAAGTTTACGATCAAGATAGGGGAGCACGACTTTCAGACGAAGATGAAGCGGGTGCGCGAGTTTCTCACCAAAGGGGACATGGTACGGGTGAGCATCTTCTTCCGCGGACGGGAGATCGTGCACATGGTACGGGGGCAGGACCTACTCAAGCGGGTCGCTAACGAGGTGAGCGACATCGCCCGGGTGGAACAAGCCCCAAAAGCAAAAGGGAAGGTCCTGCAGATGCTCCTCGTCCCTACACAGTCTCATCAAGGATAAGTAAGGAGGCGAGAAATGCCTAAGCAGAAGACGCATCGAGCCGCGAAAAAACGGTTCAAGCTACTCAAAAGCGGGAAGGTTCTACATCACATGTCGAACTACTTCCACAAGAACATAAAGAAGCGCCCAAAGGCGAAGCGCCAAGCGCGGCAGGCAAAGGAGCTTACCGGCGGGCAAGCAAAGAGAATTAAGCGGATGATTCATACCTAGTAGGAGGAACAAGATGCCACGTGCACGGGGAGGAAACAAACGACTAGAGAGTCGCCACAAGATTATGCGGCTCGCCAAAGGATTTAAGGGGAAGCGTGGAACTTCGCACCGCATCGCCAAGCAATCGGTGATGAAAGCCCTGCGCAATAGCTACATCGACCGACGCAGACGTAAGCGCGACTTCCGCCGGCTGTGGATCACGCGCATCGGGGCAGCGGCGAAACAACGCGGCCTTTCCTATTCCGAGTTCATCGGAGGGCTGGAGCGAAGGAAGATCGGGCTAAATCGCAAGATGCTTGCCGACATCGCGGTGCACGACGAAAAGGCATTCGCTGCCCTGGCCAAGATGGCGAAGGAAGAAGCGGTCAAAGGATAATGAACTTCCAATCAATCGTCCTTACCCTGCATGATTTCTGGCGGGAGAGGGGCTGCCTGATCCTGAACCCCTACGACATCGAGACCGGAGCAGGGACATTCAACCCGGCCACGTTCTTCGGAACCCTCGGTCCGGACCCGTGGCGGGTCGGATACGTCGAGCCGAGTCGGCGGCCGACCGACGGACGCTACGGGGAGAACCCGATCCGGCTCCGCCTGCACCATCAGTACCAGGTGATTCTGAAGCCCCCTCCAGACGATGTGCAGGAGGTATACCTTGCGAGCCTGGAGGAGCTGGGGCTGAAACTCTCCGACCACGACGTCAAGTTCGCCGAGGATGATTGGGAATCCCCCACGCTCGCTGCATCGGGAGTCGGCTGGCAGGTATGGCTCGACGAGATGGAGATCACTCAGTTCACCTACTTCCAACAGATGGGCGGGATCACGCTCAATCCGGTATCGGTCGAGCTTACCTACGGACTTGAACGGATCGCACTTCTATTGCAGAAAAAGGAAAGCGCGTTCGATCTCGACTGGAACGAGAAAGTCACCTACGGGGCTCTCTGGCGGGACAAAGAGCGACAGTTCTCAACCTATGACTTCGAGACCGCTGATACGGACAGGATTCAGAAGATGTTCACTCTCTGCTTCAACGAGTGCCAAGATAACCTGGCTGCGGGCTTAGTCTTTCCCGCTTATGACTACGCGCTCAAGTGTTCGCACCTATTCAACATTCTCGACGCACGGGGGGCGATCAGCGTGACCGAACGGGAAAGCTATATCGGACGCATCCGCAGCCTGGCAGTCAACTGCGCCAAGGAATACATGAACCAGAGGGGGAAAAATGAGTGACCTGCTGTTCGAGCTTGGGACCGAAGAGATGCCCGCCCTCGAGATTCCCCGCCTCGGCGAGGAGCTAGAAGGTGGGCTGACGGCTGAGTTTGTTTCCCGCGAGCTTCGGCACGGTCCGATCGACCTCTACTATACCCCACGCCGAATTGCGATCCTCGTCCACGACCTCGCTGAGCGCCAGGCCGACCGTGTGGAGGAGGTGAAGGGACCGCCGGCCGCGGTCGCGTTCGACAAGCGCGGAAACCCGACCCAGGCAGCGATCGGGTTCGCCAAGAGCCAAGGAGCAAAGGTGGAAGCACTCGAACGGACGGAGGCCGAAGGGAAGGCGTACGTCTACCTGCGCCGGCGTTTACCCGGCCGACAAACGGTGGATATTCTTCCGGAGATTCTCCCTGGTCTCGTCAGCCAGCTGCACCCGAGCAAGTCGATGCGCTGGGACGATTCTGGCCTTACGTTCATCCGCCCGATCCGCTGGCTCGCGTGTTTGTACGGGGATTCTGTAATCCCGGTACACCTGGGAAACCTTGTGGCGTCCCGCGAGACGCGCGGACACAGGTTCATCGCACCCAAGTGGGTCACGATCAAAAGCGCGGCTGACTACGAAACGACTCTCGCTGATGCTTTGGTGACAGTCGATCCGAAGAAGCGGGAGGCGGCGGTCATGGCAGCGCTCAAGGAAGCGGCGACACGCCGCGGCGGGAACTACCTCCTCGATCCCGAGCTCCTCACCCGCATCGTGAACGGAGCCGAGCATCCCGTTCCAGTGATCGGAAATGTCCCGGAGGAGTTCCTCGACCTGCCGGCTGAGGTCGTGCAGGCAACCCTGCACGAGGAAGGAAAATTTGTTCCATTTGTCCTCCCAGACGGCACCTCCCCCTACTTCATGGGGTTTCGGGACGGCCTTCCCGATGAGAAAGGGATCGTGCGCGCCGGGTTTGAACGGGTGGTGCGCGCTCGCCTACGCGACTCGCGGTTCTTCTTCGAGAAGGACCGGACCCGTTCCCTTGCCGAGCGGGTGCGCGATTTGAAGGACGTGGTCTACGACGTGCGCCTTGGATCCCTGTGGGAGAAAGTGGAGCGGATTCGCACCCTTTCCGGGAAGATTGCGGAGAGGATAGGAGTTAACCCTGGCGCTGTTGACCGGGCGGCGTTCCTGTGCAAGGCCGACCTTACCACCGAATTGGTGAAGGCGTTCCCCGAGCTTGAGGGGATCGCGGGATCGATCTATGCTCGCCTCGACGGGGAGCCGGAGACAGTCGCCAAAGCGATCAGGGAGCACTACCTCCCACGGACGTTCACCGATTCCCTGCCGGAGAGCGCGGTGGGGACGGCAATCAGCATGGCAGACAAGCTCGATACGATCGTTGGGGCACTCCTTGTCGGGGAGGCCCCCACGGGCTCCCACGATCCATACGGGATCAAGCGCCAGGCAAATGGGCTTGTGCGCCTCGCGGTGGAGAAACAGGTGGACATTGACTTCATTACCCTCACCGATGAGGCCAAGGATTCCTATGCCACGGTCGAGAAAGAGGCGGACCTTTCCGCAGTGCACTCGTTCCTCGGGGAGCGGGCCTCTCAGGCGCTTCGCCAGCGCTACGGAATTTCACCGGATGTGATTGCCGCGGTCGCCGCGGCTGGGATGGGAAACTTCTATCGTGCACTCCTACGGGCACGGGCGCTTTCTGCGCGGAAAGACCGGGAGGATCTCGCGGCATTGCGCGTTGCGTTTTCACGTGCGCGGAACATCACAAGATCCGTTGAAGAAAAGGATTTCGACCCCGGGCTCTTCTCCGTTCCCGCGGAGCGCGTCCTGTGGCGGGAGTACCTGAAAGCAGAGGGGGCAATAACGCGCGATCTGGAGACACGTGATTACGCGGGGGCGCTTGAACGGCTGCTTTCACTTAAAGCTCCAATTGATCAATACTTCAATGATGTATTGGTGATGGATAAAGACGAGACAGTGAGAAATAACCGGTTAGCGTTTTTGCATACCCTTGCCGGTCTTTTCCTTCGCATCGGCGACCTCAGCTTGATCGCGACGGAGGACAAGGATTAATGGGGACGACTGTTTCTTCGACACGCCTCGTTGTTTCCGGAATCGAACTTGTCGGGCCGCATGGGTGGTACCCGCAGGAACAACGGGAAGGAAGCCGATTTCGTATTGACCTTGAGATCGAGGGAGCACTGGAAAAACCGATTACAACCGACCGGCTGGAAGACACAATCGATTATACGGAAGTGGTAGCAGCAGTCCGCGATGTCAACAAGAGCAAGAGATTTCACCTCATCGAGTCCTTCGGAGGTGCTATCGCGGACGAGCTGTTCCGCCGTTTCCCCAAAATCAGTCGGTTAACCGTACGGGTAAGAAAGATCACACTGCCCGGCTTGGAGAAGGGGATATGGGTAACATTCGCACTTACAAAGGAGCGGGAATAGAAGAGGGGCTTGTCTATTTTTGCCTCGGCTCGAATATCGGCAACCGCATGGCTAATCTGGGGTTTGGGATCTCCAGGTTGGAGGAGTCCGGGGCAAAGATCGTGCGCCGGTCGTCGATCTACGAAACCGAGCCGGTGGGCCTCTCCAATCAACCTTGGTTCTTGAACCAGGTCGCCGCCGCAAGGAGTGACCTTTCCCCGCGTGCCCTCCTGGCTACGTGCAAGTGGATCGAGCAGGAAGCAGGCCGACGGGAGACGGTGCGATTCGGTCCCCGCGTACTTGACATTGACCTCATCCTGTACAAGGGGATGGTCATTCGAGAACCCGGCCTTGAGATTCCCCACCCACGCATGCTCAACCGGCGGTTCGTATTGGTCCCGCTCGTGGAGATTGCACCGCACATTTGCGACCCACGTGACGGGGTGAAATTTGCGCAAGTTCTTGCTGGACTCGATGAGGAAAAGAAGGTGGAAAAATTAAAGGGAAACGCATTCTAATTTCGGTCGATTCTCCAGATGGGAAGGCAAAGCGAACCCGCGTCGCCATCCTTGAGGATGATCGGCTGATGGAGATTTACTACGGACACCCGACGCAGGAGAGAATCGTTGGGAACATCTACAAAGGAAAAGTGGAGGACGTCCTCCCGGGGATGGGGGCAGCGTTTGTCGATGTAGGGGAGAAAAAGAGCCTGTTTCTTCCCCAGGGTGAGATCAACGACCGGATCCTTAAAGAGCATGGGTTTAAGCCGTGGCACGGAGCGGCGCCAATCGAGAAGGTCCTCAGATCCGGGCAATCACTGACCCTACAGATACGCCGGGGCGAAATCGGGACGAAGAACCCGCAGGGAACGACGAAGATCAGCATACCCGGGCGGTTTTGGGTGTATCTTCCCACCGAGGATCGCCTTGGGGTCTCCCGACGGATCGAGAGCGTACGCAAACAACGGCAGTTGCGCCGGACCGCACGCGAACTCAAGCAGGAAGGGGAAGGAATGATCGCCCGCACCGCAGCCCAGTGGGCAAGCCCGGACGACCTTGCGCGCGACTACCACCTCCTCGCCGAGACATGGGCCGGGATCGAATCCGCTGCACAGCGCTCCTCTGCCCCCCAGCTTCTGTACAAGGCGATGGGGCTCGTGCAGACCGTGCTGCGCGACCGGCTATTGCCCGACGTACACGAAGTAGTCGTCGATTCCGAGTTCTTCCAGGAAAAGATCTTCTCCTTCCTCGAATATATGCACATGGAGGAATACAAGGACCGCATCCGCGTGCATCACGACAAGGAGCCATTGTTCAGCCTCTACCACGTGGAAGAGCAGATCCAGGAGACCCGCTCGCGGCGGGTGAACCTCGCCGGCGGAGGGTTCATCGTGATTGATGAGACTGAGGCCCTCACCGCAATTGACGTCAATACCGGCGGGGATGTACGCCACCGCACCCAGCAGGCAGCGATCTTAAACACAAACCTGGAGGCGGTAAAGGAGATTGCACGGCAGCTCCGTCTGCGCCGGATAAGTGGGGTCATCATCATTGACTTCGTGGACATGGAGAGCACGCAAAACGTCCAGAAGATGATCGACGCGATCAAGGAGGAGCTGCGCAAGGACCGTGTCTCCGCTGACTTCATCGATATCACCCCGCTCGCCTTGGTGGAGATCACGCGCAAGCGGGAAGGGGAAAGCCTAGCGGGCATGCTCGAGGACGCGGAGTTCGATGCTTGATTGACGGCCTTGGCGACGCTAGAATAAATTTATCGTGGGCGAATAGCTCAGCTGGGAGAGCGTTCGGGTCACATCCGAAAGGTCGCAGGT
>CAZTJW010000014.1:0-10152 GCA_964613775.1 uncultured Thermotogae bacterium | reverse complement strand
GGCTCGTGCGGGCGATCCGCCACGTCCTTCTTCGCTTCGTTAAGCCCGATATAGAGAGCGTTGCTCTTTGGTGCGCAGGAAAGATACACCGCCGCTTGGGCAAGAGCGAGATCGCACTCCGGCATCCCGACACGATCCACAGTTTCGGAGGCGGCGACCGCAATTTCAAGCCCCTGTGGGTCGGCAAGACCGATATCTTCCGACGCGATGCGGATCAGCCGGCGCGCAATGTAGCGAGGGTCCTCACCACCAGCGAGCATGCGCGCGAGCCAGTACAGAGCAGCGTCGGGGTCGGAGTTGCGAACCGATTTGTGAAACGCGGAGATCAGGTTGTAGTGCTCCTCACCCGCGCGGTCATAGCGCACGGCCTTGCGCTGTAACGCTCGCCCTACCGTTTCGGCGTCGATCACTTTTTCCTCAGCAATTGCGGCTGCCGTCTCCAGCCCAGTAAGAGCGCGGCGCGCATCCCCATCGGAGAAGGCGATCAACATCTCATCCGCCTGCGAAGCGATAGTGTACCTCCCGCCGAGGCCACGCGGATCGGTCAGGGCGCGATGGACGATTCGGCGTAGGTCATCAGCGGAGAGTTGGTGAAACAGGAACAGCTGGCACCGAGAGAGGAGGGCTGAGGTGAGGAAGAAAGAGGGATTCTCCGTCGTCGCCCCGATGAACAAGACGCTTCCCTCCTCAATGTAAGAGAGCAGCACGTCCTGCTGCGCGCGATTGAACCGGTGGATCTCATCGAGGAACAAAAGGTCGCGTTTCCCCTCAAGCTTGAACCGCCTGCGCGACCGATCGAGGGCGGCGCGCACCTCCTTTACTCCAGCAAGCGCCCCGGAAAGGTGGACAAACCGAGCGCCGGAGCGGGAAGCGATAATCATACCCACCGTGGTTTTCCCCGTTCCCGGCGGTCCCCAGAATAGGAGTGCCCGGTAGCTTCCCCGTTCGATCAGAGCACGCAGCGCCCCGGTCTTCCCGAGGATCTCTTCCTGGCCGATCACCTCATCCAACTCACGCGGGCGCATCCGTTCAGCAAGCGGCGCCGCCCTCGCATGGGAAAATAATGTCTCCCCCATCACTCCTCCACCTTATCACCAATCTTAGCAACCAAGAGTAGGCCGAAGCAATAAAGATTGACTTTTCATGGGTGACACGATAAAATGGGATTAACCGAGTGGTCCCTACTAGTGATCGAGCTATCAACATCTTAAACAAATGAAAGTTTCCGCGGTAGTACCTGCCTATAATGAAGCGGTGCGCATCGGCGCTGTTCTCCAGCCGCTTATCGACTGCTCGCTCGTCGATGAAGTAATCGTGGTCGATGACGGCTCGGATGATGGAACCGCCGATGTGGCCCGTAAGTTTGGAGTGAAGGTGATCTCCCTCCCGGAAAATCGCGGGAAGGCGGCCGCACTCGACGCCGGGGTGAACGCAGCACGTTATGACACCCTCTTGTTCCTCGACGCCGATCTGGTCGGCCTACGTCCAGAGCACATTGACCGGCTGATCAACGCGTACGCACGTGGGGAGGCGGATATGGTGGTGGGGGTGTTCTCAGACGGCCGCGTGAATACCGACTTGGCACAGAAGATCAATCCATTTGCCTCCGGCCAGCGCGTCATCTCTCGCAGCCTGTGGGAGAAAGCAACGGCAAAAGTGGATGAAATGGACTACGGAATCGAGATTGCACTATCCAAACTCGCGGTGAAAGAGGGATGGCGCAAGGAGAAAGTAAAGCTCGACGGGGTAACGCACGTGCTAAAGGAAAAAAAGCGTGGTTTATCAAAAGGGATAAAGGAACGCTTCAAAATGTATGGGGACATGATAAAATGGCTGATAAAAAAGGTTTAACGATCGCGATCGGTGCAGACCACGCTGGTTTTTCACTCAAACAAGCCCTGATCGACTCCGTGCTCGCCGGATACAACGTGATCGATTTGGGCACGCACTCCCCCGCGCCGGTCGATTACCCGGACATCGCTAAGCGCGTAGCCACCGTCGTTGCCGCGGGGAAAGCGGACTTCGGGGTCCTCATCTGCGGCACCGGGATCGGGATGTCAATAGCAGCGGGAAAGACGAAAGGAATCCGTGCCGCCCGGTGCACGGAACCGCTCTCAGCGGAGTTGAGCCGGAAAGACAACGATGCCAACGTCCTCTGTCTCGGGGCACGGGTGATGGGGACAGAGATGGCGAAAAGGACGCTTACGGTATGGCTCGATACCCCGTTTGCGGGGGGAAGGCACGCGCGCCGAGTGGGAAAGATCGAATAGCCCATGCGGGCAAAGATAGATGATAGTTCACTGGATCACATTCCTAGTTGCAGCCATAGCGATCGTCATCGCGGGGACAAAGCTCGCCACGTTCGGAGCAGCAATCGGCGTGCACACCGGGATCGGGCAGGGGTGGATCGGCCTGATCTTCCTCGCTACCATCACCTCGATCCCAGAGCTCACAACCACAGTCACCGGCGCGACGATCGGCGCACCCAACATCTCGGTTGGGAACGCGCTCGGGAGCAACCTGTTCAATGTAGCGATCATCGCGGTCGTCGACATCCTCCTTTTCGGGCGCGGTCCGTTCCTGCGCAAAGTCCACACCTACCACGTGGCGAGTGGCGGGATGGCAATCATCCTTACTGTGCTCGTTCTGATTGGGATCATCCTCCCCCAACCGAGCTGGGCAATAGCCGTGAGCCCTATCAGCTTTCTCATCATCGCCGCCTACCTATTCGGGATATTCCTCCTGTACCGTATCGAACAACAGGAGGTAGAACAAGAAGACCCTGTTCACGCTGGAACGATCTCCCTTCGCCATGCCGTGATCGGATTCGCAATCTGCGCTGCGGTAATCATCACCGCGGGGGTATTCCTCATCTACGCGAGCAAGGCGATTTCCCTCGAGACCGGGCTGTCCGCATCGTTCATCGGTGCGATCCTGGTGGCAATCGTGACGTCACTTCCTGAGCTTTCCACATCGATTGGGGCGCTGCGGATCGGGGCATACGACATGATCGTGGGCGACCTGTTCGGTTCGAACATGTTCAACATCCTTACCATCGCATTCGCCGATATTGCGTTCAGGAAAGGGTCGATCTACGGCGCACTCGGCGCGGGCGGAAAGGATCAGCTTCTCGTTGGCGCGTTGGGGATCGGGATCACCGCGGTTGCCATTATCGGAATTGAAGCGCGGTCCAACCGGCGTATACTTGGGATGGGAGCGGACGCTGCCTTGCTCCTCGCATGCTATCTCGCAAGCACCTGCCTGATCATTGCGCGGGGAATTCATCTTTGAGGTGATACAAATGGAAGTAACGCAATTGTCTTCAATGAATCTTGAGTCTCTACAGAAGCTAGCAACGGAGATCAACGTCCAAAACGGCAACCACATGGGAAAACGGGATCTCCTACGTGCGGCGATGGACCACTTCGCCAAGCAGAACGACCTCTACTTTAAGGATGGTGTCCTGGAGATCCTTCCCGACGGGTACGGGTTTTTGCGCAACGGTACAAGCCTTCCCGGCCGGAATGATGTCTACGTTTCTCCGTCTCAGATCAAGCGGTTCCGGATGCGCAATGGGGATGCGATCACCGGCCTGATCCGCGCTCCGAAAAACGACGAGCGTTACTTTGCTCTGTCCAAGGTGGAGAAGATCAACGGCCGCAATCCAGAGGAGGCGTACCGTCGTCCGGAGTTCCGTGAGCTTACCCCACTCCACCCGAATGAGCAGATCAAGCTCGAACACGACCCGAGCGAAATTTCAACGCGGATCATCGACCTGTTTTGCCCGGTTGGAAAGGGGCAACGCGGCCTGATCGTTTCTCCGCCGAAAGCAGGAAAGACGACCCTGTTAAAAAAGATCGCCAGCGGGATCAATGCCAACTACCCGGATATCAAGCTCCTTGTCCTGCTCGTGGATGAACGGCCGGAGGAAGTAACCGACTTTCGCCGTTCCCTCAAGAAGGGGGAGGTAATTGCCGCCACGTTTGACCTTGAACCGCGCCACCACACGCGGATCTCCGAGCTCGTCACCAACCGCGCCAAGCGGATGGTGGAGATGGGACAGGACGTGGTGATTCTGATGGACTCGATCACCCGGCTTGCCCGCGCGTACAACCTGTCGGTTGCCCCATCGGGGAAGCTCCTGTCCGGAGGAATGGACCCAACCGCGCTGTACAAGCCGAAGGAGTTCTTCGGCGCGGCGCGGAACCTCGAAGAGGGAGGGAGCCTGACGATCATTGCCACCGCGCTCGTCGATACCGGGAGCAAGCTTGACCAGGTGGTGTTCGAAGAGTTTAAGGGCACTGGTAACATGGAGCTAATCCTCGATCGGAACTTATCCAATAAACGAATCTACCCGGCGATCGACATCGAGCAGTCCGGCACGCGGAAAGAAGAGCTCCTCCTCCCGGAGAAGGTATTGAATCGGGTGTGGATTCTGCGTAAGATGATGGGTGGACTGAACGATCCTCAGGCAGCGTTAGAGCTCGTCAAGAGCAAGATGGAGGCGACAAAGGACAACGAGCAGTTCCTCGAGTTGATGAACAGTGATTGAGAAGAGACCGATCCGCAGAGACCGCGTGGTGATCGCTTTAATCTTCCTCCTCGCGGTGATCCTCATCCCGATCTTGCTTCACTCCGGGGGAAAATCTCCCACGCCGACTGTGGTCGTGGGGCAACCAGGAACCACGACACCTGCACAACCATCTACTCCGACTACCCCAACCACACCTTCTCCATCAACTCCAGCTACATCCACAACAACAACGCCTACCCCTGCTCCCGCACCAAAAAAGTCGACGTCACCATTTATCACCCACACCGTGGCCGCAGGGGAGACTCTTTCCCAGATCGCCGCACGCATGGGAGTGAGCGTTGACCAACTTGTAGCGGATAACCGTATCTACTCACCACAGGACATCAAACCGGGCGAGGTGTTGCATGCGGTGAAGGATGGAATCCTCCACCTCATCAAACCCGGACAAACGTTGACCGATATCTCGATCACGTATTCGGTTCCTGTAGAGAAGATCGTGAAGGCGAACAAGATCACTGACCCAGCGAAGATCTACGCCGGCGAGGAGATCATCATCCCCGGTGCCAATGCATCGCTGTGGAAGGAAGTGATCACGCTTTCCAAAGGGAAAGAGTCACGGTTTATTTGGCCGCTTTTAGGGAAGATCACTTCCCCATTTGGATGGCGAATTCACCCCGTATTAAAGACACGACAATTTCACAACGGGATCGACATCGATGCCCCGGTGGGGACAACCGTGCACGCCGCTGCGCCGGGAAAGGTGTACTTTGTCGGGGAGCAGCCGGGATATGGAAACGTGATAATCCTTGCCCATGCGGACAACTATTACACGATCTATGGCCACCTGTCGAAGGCGCTCGTGTATACCGGGCAGTTTGTGGAGGCAGGACAAGCGATCGCCATGTCGGGAAACACCGGGATCTCAAGCGGTCCGCACTTACACTTCGAAATTCGTCACGGGGCGGAGTTTCCCATCGACCCGATGCGCTATCTTCCGTAAATATATGTACCTTGTTATCGCAGGCGGAAACAGGCTATCGGGCACAGTAGATATCGCTGGGGCAAAGAACGCTGTTTTGCCTGATTGCGCCGCATCCCTGCTCACTGACGAACAGGTGGTAATCCATCACGTCCCCGTGCTGCGCGATGTAACGACGATCCTCGGGGTGATCGCTGAGCTAGGGAAAGACGTGCATTACGCGGATGGCACGGTCACGATCCGTCACGGCGCGACCCTGCGCCCGCAGGCGGACCGGAGGTACGTGGAACAGATGCGCGCGTCGTTCCTTGTGCTCGGGCCACTCCTTGCTCGCCTCGGCCAGGCAATCGTTCCTCTCCCCGGGGGGTGCACGATTGGCCCCCGGCCGGTGGACTATCACCTGCGTGGGCTCGCGGCGTTGGGAGCGCGGGTAACGGAAGGAAACGACCGGGTGGTCCTCACAGCAAGAAAATTAACGGGAGCGCGGTTTCGCCTCCCGTACCCGTCCGTTGGGGCCACCGAGCAGCTATTAATGGCGGCGTGTCTGGCGCAAGGAACGACGGTGATTGAAAACCCGGCGCGCGAGCCAGAGGTGTTCGACCTGGTCGCGCTTCTAAAAAAGATGGGGGCGCGCATCGAAGTAGAAAAAGGCGGGTTTAACATTGTGGGCAAGGAGGCGCTTCACGGGGCAGAACACACGGTGATCCCCGACCGGCTCGAAGCAGGAACGTACCTTACTGCCGGAGCGATCACCGGTGGAGAGGTGGAGGTTAAGGGTGTGCGGCCACAGGACCTCGCCGCCGTTACCTCCGTACTCGCGGAAACAGGAGCACGGATAACCGTGCGCGGGGACACGATCAAGGTAGAAGGGAACGGACGACCACACCCGATCCCGGTCGAAACCGCGCCTTATCCCGGGTTTCCCACCGACCTACAGCCACCGCTCGTCTCACTCCTTGCCCGGGCAACCGGGGAAAGCATGGTGCGGGACACCGTGTTTCCCCAGCGGTTTGCGTACGCAAATGAATTGAACCGCATGGGGGCACACATCACGGTTGCTGCAGGAACAGCACACATCACCGGGGTGGAAAATCTGGTTGGAAGCACCGTTACCGCACCGGACATCCGAGCGGGGGCCGCCCTTATCCTCGCCGCGCTCTCCGCCCGCGGAACAAGCACGATTTACGGCCTCGACCAGATTGACCGGGGGTACGCCCAGCTTGAAGACAAACTCAAGCAATTGGGGGCGGAAATTGACCGACGGGGTTAAGCTTCCTGAAGACCACACCGGCGCGCGGGCACGCATCCACGTGACGGAACGGGCGATCCTTGTCGCCGTTTCCCGGGCCACTGAACAGGGTGCGGACTCGCTGCGCGAGCTCGAGTCACTCGCTGCCACTGCCGGGCTGTCCATTCTTGGGACCACGGTTCAGACGCGGACCCACCCCGATCCGGCAACCGTGATCGGAAAAGGAAAGGTGAATGAGATCACCGAAGCAGCAAACGAACTGGAGGCGGACGTCATCGTGTTCGACCGCGAGCTCACCCCGGCACAGGCGCGCAACCTGGAAGAGCGGA
Organism: uncultured Thermotogae bacterium; assembly: GCA_964613775.1. Taxonomy (GTDB): domain Bacteria; phylum Bipolaricaulota; class Bipolaricaulia; order UBA7950; family UBA9294; genus S016-54. The sequence continues at coordinate 3,061 of CAZTJW010000014.1, read as the reverse complement.
CAAAACGCAAGGTGATCGATCGCACACAGCTCATCATGGACATCTTCGCCCAGCACGCCGCGACCAAGGAGGCCCGGTTGCAGGTGGAGCTCGCACAATTACGCTACCTCCTTCCACGGCTGCGCGGGTGGGGAGAGGCGCTCACCCGCCTGGGCGGGGGGATCGGAACGCGCGGGCCGGGGGAGACAAAGCTTGCCCTCGATCGAAACAAGATCACCCGGAGAATCCACACGATCGAGCATCGTCTAAAGAAGGCACAAGCGGAGCGAATGACCAGACGGAAGCGCCGGGCGCGCGGTCCCCTCCCGGTAATCGCGATTGTTGGCTACACCAATAGCGGAAAGTCGACCCTATTGAACCACCTGTGCTCTACCGATCTCCCGGTCGAGGATAAGCTCTTTTCCACCCTTGCCACGGCCGTCCGCCGCGGAGAGATCTCTCCAGGAAGGACTGCCCTGTTCATCGATACCGTCGGGTTCATCCGGGACCTTCCCCATCATTTGATTCCTGCGTTCTCGGCCACTTTGGAGGCGGCCAACGAGGCCGACTTCATCCTGCACATCACCGACGCATCGAGCCCAAACCGCGACGAGGAATACCGAGCGGTGCGTGCTACCCTCGCCGCGCAGGTGTTCAAGGCAACGGCGGATGTTCCCCCGATTTTGAATGTGTGGAACAAGGCTGACCTCCTGCCGCCGCACGCCACGTCGCTCCCGGATGGGGTGACGATCTCCGCGCTTCGTGGGACGGGGATCACGGAGCTAAAAAAACGCATATGCGCGCTCATCGACCAAACCCGCGCATCGGTGCGCTTGTTCATCCCATACCGCGCACTTGATCTTTTCCACCGATTAGTCGGAACCGGGATGGACGTTGATTACCGTCCGGATGGGATCGAAGCGCGCATCGCCCTTTCTCCCACTACCCTTGTGCGGCTGCGCCATGCCGGGGCGCACGTGGTCACCCCTATTTCCGGTCAAGAGGGATGACATCGGCGAGCTTCGCCTCGATACGTTCACTATTATCGGTAAGAATGGTAACGGTGTGACGGAAGATGTTATGCGAGATAACCTTCCCTTTTCGCTTCTCGTACGCCACCCGCGTTCCCAGCTTTGGCATCTTAGCTAGCTCGCGTTTGTACGTCTCATGCTCAAACGCCAGGCAGCACATGAGCCGTCCGCATATTCCGGTGATCCGCTCCGGCGAGACGAACAGCTCCTGATCGTAGGCGATCTCCATCGGGACCGACGGCGGTTCACGCAAGAATGAATGACAGCACACGATGCGACCGCAGCGCCCGATTCCCCCCTTGATCTTCGCCTCATCCCGCGCCCCCATCTGGCGAAGTTCAATGCGCACCCCAAACAAGGCGGCAAGCTCGCGCAGAAGCGCACGAAAGTCGACGCGATGCGGGGCGGTAAAGTAAATCCGCAGATGAGAACGATCAAGGGTGTATTCCGCAGCGACAAGGTGCATCGGAAGCCCATAGTGGGAGATGATCTCCCGGGTTGATAACAAGGCCTGATCCGCTTCCTTGAGGTTGTGCTCATACGCCGCAAGGTCATCCGCTGCTGCTGGGCGCACCACTCGGTCGAGTTGCTTGCCCAGCCCGGTGCCGGCATCGAGAACGTTCAACACCATCCCCAGCCGCAGGCCATTGTGCTCGACCACGCACCTATCCCCGCTGGAGAAGTTAAGCCCGGAAGCCGCGAAGTACTCAGTGTCGCGCTCTAGGTTGAACACCCGCACTAACACAACCCGCTCATCCGCCATCGAACCCTCCCTTCACCGTGAGGAAAAACCACACAAGCACCGGTTCCGCTGGAGTATACCCCTCCACTGCTCGTCGTGCTTCCTCTGCGGCACGGGCGACCATGATGAGCCGAGCTGAACCAAGCCGGTGGGCAATCGGGGTCAGCACCGGATCGGGATACGCTGAAGGGATCCCTAGAGCAGCCCGGAGCGCGACGAAGGCGATGCGCAACAGCGTGGAAAAAAATGAGATAATCTGCTCCCGTCCACACGCAGAAAGGGCATGCGCTATCCCAACGAGCGTGCATCCATCTCCCGCGATGATACGTGAAATAATGGATACCCCCACTTCACGGGCAGTGATCCCCCCAGCAACAAGAAGGGAGCAAAGTTCGTCATCCCGCGCACTTTCCCCCCGATTCCGCGCCTCCGCACGCAGAGCCCGTACGTCAACCGGCTTCTCAAGGAACGATGCAATCCCCATCTCCCCCACCGTATCGAGGAGGTAAAGCGCCTCCTCCCGGGAGTAGCCCCCTTTTTCCAACTGCGCAACGGCATCCGCGAACACAAGCGGGGGCAGACGAACGATGCGGCTGCGCGAGCGGATCGTGGGGAGGAGATCTCCGGGATCGCGCACGAGGACAATAAACGAAATGTACGGGCTTGGCTCCTCAAGCACTTTCAAAAGCGCGTTCTCCGCCTCGGGGGTGAGCGCTTCCCCGTGCGGAATAAGACACACCTTCCGGTGTCCAGCTACCGGAGCAAACTGGGACTGGTGAATGACATCGCGCACCTGTTCAATCCCGATTTTTTCCTTTCCCCCCTGGGGAACGACCTCAATCAGATCGGGATGAACTCCACGGAGGACGAGTTTTACCTGCGCTTCATCATCGGTGATCAATTGGGACGCGAGACGACGTCCCGCGTCGATCCGGGAGATCCCGGGTGGAACGATGACAACCGTGGCACCGGCCGAAACCGCCTCTGTCCTCATAAAACCACCATTAGAAGAGCCGATCCTCGATAAAATCGGCAACTTCATCCACCCGCTGGGGTGAGAGGACCGTAACGCCGTCCGGAAGGGCAACGTGCGCATCGGTAATCACCCCGATAACGTCGACTTCCCCAGCGAGGGGCTCCGTCCGCAGATCGCGGGATGGGCGGAACACCTCAAGCTTGGGAAACGGCCCGTGCTTGAACCCCTCGACTAATACGAGATCAAATCCGGGAAATGCCCTCTCAATTACTCTTTCGATCTTTTCCTCCGGATCCCAGAACAGAGCTGCTCCATCCTCCCCGAGGAGGAGCG
>CAZTJW010000013.1:0-10290 GCA_964613775.1 uncultured Thermotogae bacterium | reverse complement strand
AATATCTCAGAAGGACGGCGCCGCGACGTAGTGGAGGAGATCGTCAGGGCTAGTGCCGGGCCGGAACGTAAGGTGATCGATTTCTCCATGGACCCCGACCACAACCGAGCGGTAATCACCATCGTTGGGACGCCGACAGGGATCGAACAGGGGATCATCGGGCTCACCGGGAAGGCGCTCGAACTGATCGACCTGCGGGTGCACTCCGGCGCTCATCCCCGGATGGGCGCGGTCGATGTCGTTCCGTTCGTTCCGGTGCGCGGTGTGACGATGGCTGACTGCGTTTCCCTGTCTCGTAAGGTGGGAGCACAGATCGCAGACCGATTTAAGCTTCCCGTTTATCTGTATGAGGAATCGGCGACGCGCCCGGAGAGGCGCAATTTAGCGACGATCAGGAAGGGAGAGTTCGAGGGGCTCGGGGAAAAGATGCGCCTTCCGGAATGGACGCCCGATTTCGGTCCCCCGCATCCCCATCCCACCGGCGGGGCAGTGGCAGTGGGGGCACGCGAGTTCCTTATCGCGTACAACGTCGAGCTTGCCACCTCCGATCTGTCCATCGCCAAGAAGGTCGCCCGCGCGGTGCGTCATTCAAGCGGAGGGTTGCGCTACGTGAAAGCGCTTGGGTTCCCGCTCAAAGAAAAGGGGATTGTGCAGGTATCGATGAACCTTACCAACTTCAAGAAGACCCCGATCCTGCGTGTCTTCGAGCTTGTAAAGCGCGAGGCGGCCCGGTACGGAGTGAATGTGATCCGCAGCGAGCTCGTCGGGATGGCACCGCGCCAGGCGGCCTACGACGTCGTCGCGGCCTGCCTCCAGCTTGATTCTCTCGGGCCCGATTACATACTTGAGGACCGCATCGAAGCAGCGTTGCGTGAAGATAGCTGATCGAAAAGTTAACCGAATTGCGGTATTCGGACTTGGCCGAACCGGCCGCGCTGTGACCGCGTTCTTTCTCGCCCATGGGATCGTGCCGTTTGTGACCGAGACAGGCACTCTTCCCCCTTCGGCGCGGGAGTTCCTCGAGAAAAATTCTATCCCGTATGAAGAGAAGGGACACACCAGTACGGCACTTACCGGTGTTGACCTCGTCGTGTTAAGCCCGGGGGTTAGCCCCGGTCTCCCAATCCTTGAAAAGGCGCGGGAACGGAAGATCCCGGTTCTATCCGAGCTCGATCTCGCATCATTTTTCTTGGAGGATACTCCACTCGTCGCGGTGACTGGGACGAACGGGAAGAGCACCACGGTCAAGTTGATTGAGGCGATCCTCACGGGGCAAGGACTTAATGTGGTGAGCGCGGGGAACATCGGGATTCCACTCATCACGGTCATCGATAAGAATTACGATGCGATCGTCGTGGAGGTGAGCAGCTTTCAGCTTGAGCAGTCGTACCGGTTTCATCCCCATGTAGGAGTGCTCCTCAATATCACCCCCGATCACCTCGACCGTCACGGTACGCTGGAAGATTACCGCGCTATGAAGCTGCGCCTCTTTTCCAACCAAACTGGCGATGATTACCTCATCCTACCGCATGAACTTGCCCCTGGGATCGCTGGGGCCAAGGCTAGCCCGATTTACTACGACCAGGTTGAGCTTCCCCCTCTGCCGGGAACCGCCCGGCTCCTCCCCCATAATCGGTCCAACCTCAAGGCGGCCATTGCCGCGGCACGATGCATTATTCCGTTTGACCCAGCGACAATTTCTATTTCTGCACTCAAAGACGCGTTTTCGCTCCCGTACCGCATGCAGATTGAGGGCAGGGTGAATGGGGCGCTAGTGATCAACGATTCCAAATCGACCAACGCTGCTTCGGCTATCGCTGCGCTGCGCAGTATCGACGCTCCCATCGTCCTCATCCTCGGCGGGCGCCACAAGCGCGCGGGATACGATACGCTTGCCCGGGAGGTTGCTTCCCGCCCCGTACGCGTGGTCATCTACGGAGAGGCAGGGGCGTTTCTCGCCGAGCATTTACGTATCGCTGGGGTAAATGACGTCAAGATCTTCTCGAAATTTTCCGACGCGGTGATTTGTGCTATGGATAACATTAAACCGGGCGAGGTGCTTCTCTTCTCCCCCGCCTGCGCAAGCTACGATCAATTCTCAAGCTATATGGAACGGGGAATGGCCTTCTCTACGCTCATTCGTGCCAATTCCACGTTCGCTCCGCGGGGGCGCAATTAGGTAGTCCGTCCGCATTCTGCGGGACAAGCGTCTCATTACCGCCACACGAAGTTTCGCTCCTCCTCCGACAGGCTTCCTTTCCTGGATAGGACAGGCGGGGTATCCATAAAGCGCGTATGGAAGAGGGCCGGCCAAACGGGCAACGGCGGGATATCAGGAGATGCGGGTGGAGCGGCGGGTAGATAAAAAAGTACTTATTATCACATCATTGCTCCTATTGTACGGCCTGATCATGGTGTACAGTGCCAGTGCACCGTTCTCTCTGCGCCATTACGGAAGTGACATCCACCTGTTCGTCAAGCAGGTCATTGCTGCCGGGATCGGCCTTCTCCTCATGTGGGGGCTGGCGCGGTTCAATTACCATCACCTTGCTCAACTGGATGACATCCTCCTTGTCGGTGGATTTCTCCTTACCCTGGTTACGCTCTTTCCGGGCATCGGGACCGGGCGCTGGCTCAATTTGGGGCCGTTTGTCCTCCAGCCCACTGAGTTTCTCAAGTTTGCCCTCATTGTCTATCTCGCGGCGGCGATCACCCGCAAGGGGGAGAGGATTGAATCATTTTCCGACGGGATCCTCCCGTTCATCGTTGTGCTTGGGGTGATTGCTGCGGTGGTGATCAACCAGCCCGATCTGGGAATGATCCTTGTGTATGCGACGTTAACCGCTGCGATGCTGTTTATCGGGGGAGCGCGATTGTCGCATCTCCTTTATACCATATTGGCAGGGGCCCCGCTTGTGTACGCGGCGGTGCGGATCGCTCCATACCGACTGGCACGCGTCATTGCGTTCATCAATCCGCATGCTTACGCAAGTTCGTCCGGCTACCAGATTCTGCAATCGCTGACTGCGATTGGGTCAGGCGGGATCTTCGGGCGTGGGCTCGGGGCGTCGCAGGCGAAGCTATTCTACCTTCCCCAGGCGCACAGCGACTTCATCTTTGCAGTGATTGGGGAGGAGTTGGGGCTGATTGGAGCGTTGGCGTTGATCAGTCTATTCGGAGCGCTTGCCTGGTGTGCATTTACCATTGCGGCAGGGGCTCCTGATCGGCTAGGACAACTCCTCGCGTACGGCATCGGGTTCACCGTATCGATACAGGCGTTTCTCAATCTGGGTGTGGCGGTAGGAATCCTTCCCGTCACCGGGCTTACACTCCCGTTCATCAGTAGCGGTGGATCGTCGCTTATCGTCACGTTAGGAATGGTGGGAGTGCTATTGAACATATCGCGGCAAGAAGGAGGAAGATAAGATGCGCGTACTGGTCGCTGGCGGAGGAACGGGCGGGCATTTCTATCCGGCGCTCGCGGTGATGGACGGGCTCACGCGCCGTGATCCGGGGATTGAGCTTGGGTATATCGGGACCAAACGGGGAATCGAAGCACGTATCCTCCCATCCTATCCGTGGGTTCACTTTTACCCGATCCACGTGCGTGGGCTGGGGCGTGGAAGCTATCTTCAAAAACTATATGCCATTTGTCTGCTGCCGGTCGCGTTTCTCGAGACGCTATGCGTGTTCATCCGCTTCCGGCCACGGCTTGTGATTGGGATGGGAGGATACGCATCGTTTCCTGCGGTATTCCTCGGGGCGGTGCTGGGGAAGTTCTTCCGGATTCGCACGGTGATCCACGAACAGAACTTCACTGCTGGCCTTGCAAACAGGGTCCTATCAAGGTTTGTGGACAAGGTGTTTGTCTCTTACCCGCAGACGGGGCAGGAATTGTCCCACGCGCGACGGGTGGTGGTGACGGGTAATCCAATCCGGGCGGAGTTTTTCCGCGCCCAACGCTCGCCGGAAGCCTACCAGCGGTTTGGGCTTGATCCCAGCCGCAAAACTGTGCTTGTGTTTGGTGGTTCGCGCGGTTCTTCCGCTCTCATCAATGCGCTCCTTAATGCGGGTGGCAAGTTGGGAAGGGACAATCGGTTGCAGGCGTTGCTTATCACCGGGGATGCTGAGGACGAAAATTCGATCCGCGCGGCGTTTGGGGCTGCAGGGATGAGAAACGTGCGCGTACGCCGGTACATTGATCGGATGGGAGAGGCATTTGCTATCGCTGATCTGATCGTATCGCGCGCCGGAGCGACGACGCTCGCCGAGATTACCTCGTGTGGCAAGCCTGCACTCCTCGTGCCGTGGGGCGGGGCGGCGGACGACCATCAGCGAAAGAACGCGTACTACCTAAACCAGGCAGGGGCGTGTGCCGTCGCCGAGGAACGGGAAGTGATGGGTAGTGGGCTCGCCGGACTGATCGAGGAAATGCTCTGTGATGAACAGCGCCTCGCGCAATTGGGCCACAATGCGGCGCGGTTCGGGCGACGGTACGCGATTAACCTCATCATTGGGGAGCTCGAGGCGTTGGCCCGGGAGGCGCATCCATGATCGAGGCGGGGAAACGCTACCACTTTGTCGGAATCGGTGGTGCAGGGATGAGCGGACTGGCTGCGGTGATGCTCGCTGGCGGTGCGCGCGTTTCCGGATCCGACCTGCGGGAAAACGACGAGACGCGGCGGCTCAGGCGAGCGGGAGCGACGGTCTATGTGGGCCATGACGCACGTCACCTTGCCTATTCGCGGATAACGGGGGTGATCGTATCCTCGGCGATTGGAGAGGATAACGTGGAGGTGCAGGCAGCACGTGCCCGCAACCTTCCCGTAATTCACAGGTTGCATGCCCTTGCCCATCTCCTGCACGGCTACCGGGGGATCGGCGTGACTGGGACGCACGGCAAGACGACGACCACCGCGATGATCGCCACCGTGCTACACGCTGCGGGGAGGGACTCAAGCTACCTCGTTGGCGCGCACTGCCCGGGGCTGGGGGGAAACTCCCACCTTGGGGCGGATGAGTTCTTCGTGACCGAGGTCGATGAGAGCGACGGCTTGTTCCTCTCCCTTCATCCAGCGATTGGGGTACTGAATAACATCGGGCGTGATCACCTCACGACCTACCGCACATTCAGGGCGATTAAGGAAAGCTTTGCCCGCTACATTCGCAAGTCGGACCAAGCGGTGCTGGAGATCGATGACCCACACGTGCGGGCCCTGGCACGGGAGATTCCCAGTGCATTTACCGTTGGCATTCATCCCGACGCGACCTTGCGCGCGGTGAAGATCGTCCATCACCGGTTCCACACCCAATTTGACCTTCTGTTCCATGATCAGTGGGTCACGTCCGTTCATCTGCCCGCGCCTGGGGATCACAACGTGAAGAATGCGTTGTGTGCGATTGGGGCGGCGTACCTCGCCGGCGTCCCCCTGACAGTGAGCGCGGCCGCGTTGACCGAGTTTCAACTCCCCCAACGGAGGTTTCAGCTCCTTGATGAGAACGGGGTCACCGTGGTCGATGACTACGCTCATCTCCCGGAGGAGATCGAGGCCACCCTACGCGCGATTCGCGACGGATGGGAAAGAAGGCGGATTGTTGCGATCTTCCAGCCGCATCGGTACACGCGTACCCAGACGATCGGCCCGGAGTTCGGCGCAGCGTTCCGCCAGGCGGACACAGTGATAATTACCTCCATCTATCCCGCGAACGAGCCTCCGATCCCTGGCGTGTCGTCGCGGGCGATTGTGGACGCCGTCGCACGGGAGACCGACGCCGACCTGTATTTCATTCAAACCAAGGAGGAAGTTCTCTCCTTCCTCAAGGGCTACATCGCTCCCCGCGATTTCATCATCAGCTTCGGCGCGGGCGACATCTGGACCGTCACCGAGGAGCTCTCATGTTTCCTAAAAGAGGGGCGGTTCTGTCCCGCGTAGTTGATACCCGGCTCCATCGCGTCCTCACGCGGTACGGTACGGCCTACCGCGATGAGCCGATGGCGCGCCACACCACGTTCGGAGTAGGAGGGAGAGCAGCTTACTACGCTCTCCCGGAAACCGGTGCCGCGTTGGCCACGATGATCGGCCTGTGTCGGGAACGCGCGGTTCCGTACATCGTCCTCGGGGGCGGATCGAACGTGCTGTTTCCGGATAGCTCTTATCCGGGGGTGGTGATCGGAACTGCTCGGCTCGCCACAGTAGTGATCGACCCTCCATACGTGGATGTGGGGGCTGGCGTGCCCATCGGAAAGCTCATCGCGCGCCTTAACAGGATTGGGGTACACAGCCTCGACTTTCTTGCCGGAATCCCCGGGACAGTCGGTGGGGCGATCGCGATGAACGCGGGGATCCAGGAACGAACGATTGGCGAGGTCACGGAACACGTGTGGGCGCTCACGGATGATGCCTTTGCCCGGTTTAGGTGGACGGAATCCCTGTTTTCCTATCGGGGGAGCTTATTTCGGAGAGCGCGCCTCCCTATCCTGGGGGCCCGGCTGCGCATCGACGGCCCTGCCTACGACGCTACCTATCTCCTCGCCCGGCGGGCAGCCAATCAACCGCTTGCCGCCCACAGCGCCGGGTGCGTGTTCAAGAACCCGCCGGGGGATGCGGCGGGGCGATTGATCGACGCCGCTGGCTTAAAGGGGCTTCGCGTCGGAATGGCCAAGGTATCTGAAAAACATGCCAATTTCATCCTCAATCTCGGCGGAGCACAAAGCGCTGATATCCGCAAATTAATTGACATTGTGCGCGAAAAGGTGTATAAAAGTTTTCGCATTTTGCTTGAACTGGAGATTGAGGTCATTGACGGGTGAACGAGGGGGAACCGAAAAAAAGGGCTGTTGGCTTAACAATTGGTATAGGGGGGGTTCTTATCGCTGCTGCCATCATCACCCTATATACACCTTGGTTGGGTCTGTTTAATCTGCGGGTGATTGTGGTGAGGGGAAATCGCCATATCACTCCAGAGGAGATCGCACGCGTCTCGGGTTTGGGAAGCGGCGGTCCGCTCGCCCGGCTTCCCGTACACCGGGCGGCGCAGGCTCTGGAGACGATCCCGTGGGTCAAACAAGCCAAGGTCATGCGCATTTATCCTCATACAGTACGGATCACTATCGAGGAGCGTACCCCGATCGCTGCAATCGCCACTGGGAATGGGACCTATCTGATTATCGGAGAGGACGGGGTAGTGGTGGACAAGAAGCGGGTGGATGCTGTCACGTTGCCGGTTGTCACCGGTGCCTCCCTGACGCAGCTCGCCCCTGGAGGACACATTCAGGACAAGAGAATAATTGCCGCGCTTGCACAGATGTACTCCGCGCGGTTAATCCCCGATCCGTTTAATCGCGTCGATTTCTCCGCCCCGGCCGCAGTAAAACTTACCTCGACCGGGGGTGTGGTTGTGCAATTGGGGGAGCTTTCCGGCATCAGCAGCCGGATCAGCGAGCTCATTGCGCTCCTTCCGACGATTGACTTAGGGCATTATCGATCTATTGATCTCAGATTTGGGGGTGAGGCGACACTTGTGCCTCGTAAGGTGGTGAATCGATGAGAAAAGAGAGAGTGGTGGTCGGCCTGGATGTGGGGACCACCAAAGTTGTCGCATTGGTCGGGAACGTGGTTGACGGGTCGATCGAGATCATTGGGTTGGGAAAGGCCGAATCGCATGGCCTGGAGAAGGGGGTTGTCGTTGACATCGGGCGCACGATCTCCTCCATCCGCAAGGCAGTGGAGGAAGCGGAGAACATGGCCGATGTCAAGATCTCCTCAGTGTATGTGGGGATTGCGGGGAAGCATATCACCTCCATCAATAATAGCGGTACCGTCTCCATTAACCGGCCGGACCGGATCATCACCGAAGACGATGTCCGCCGGGTGGTGGAAACGGCACAGGCGATCCAGCTTCCACCGGAGAGCGAGATGATCCATGTCATCCCGCGTCAGTACATCGTTGACGGTCAGGATGGGATCACCGATCCAGTGGGGATGACCGGTACGCGCCTCGAAGTAGACGTGCACATCGTCACCGGCGCGATCACCGCCGTGCACAATTTGGTCAGGTGTGTGGAGTCATTGGGGATTGGGATCGAGCAGATCGTGCTCGAACCGCTTGCTTCGTCGATGGCTGTCCTGTCCTCGGCGGAGAAAGAGCTGGGGGTGATCCTGATGGACGTTGGTGGCGGGACGACCGATATCTCAGTCTTCCGCGGTGGGGACATTTGGTTCTCCAAGGTGATCCCGATCGCTGGTGAGCACATCACAAACGACATCACCGTCGGACTCCAGACGCCGATCGAAGAAGCTGAATTGATCAAGAAGACGGCGGGGACCGCGCTTGTAGACAGCGTCTCCGAGGACGAAAAGATTGAGGTGGCGACGATTGGCGGGGACGAAAAGAAGATGGTGTCGCGCAAGAAATTGGCCAAGATTATCGAACCGCGGGTGGAGGAGCTGCTTGATCTCGCGATGCAGGAAGTGGAGGACGCCGGTTACCGCGATCTGGTTCCCGCTGGGCTGGTCCTCACCGGTGGCACATCGCTCCTCAACGGGATCGCCGAGTTCGCTGCTCAGCGCTACGGGATCCCGGTTAGGCAGGGGAAGATTCCCCAGGGGATACACGGACTGCGCGACATTGTCGAGTCACCGATCTACGCTACCTCAATTGGGCTTTTGCGCTACGCGGTGGAGAATAGGGACTTTCAAAAGAAACAGTACGGACGGAAGCGATCCACATCATTGATTGGCAAGCTGTTTGCCTGGTTTAACCGGTTCTTCCGGGGGTAGAAAGATGGTAGAGGAGAAGAACCTCACCCCTCCGGCGCGGTTGATGGTGATCGGTGTCGGTGGCGGCGGGGGAAACGCGATCGACCGCATGTTTGACACAAGTGTGCAGGGTGTGGAGCTCGTCGCGGTGAATACCGATGTTCAAGTTCTGGAGGTGATTCGTGCTCATCGCACCCTGCAGATCGGGCGCAAGCTGACCGGCGGCCTGGGGGCAGGAGGAAACCCGGATATCGGAAAGGCAGCGGCCGAGGAGAGCCGGGAGGAGATCATGGACCTCCTCGACGGGGTGGATATGGTGTTCATCACCTGTGGAATGGGGGGTGGAACTGGGACCGGTGGGGCGCCGGTAATCGCCTCTTTGGCCAAGGAAGCGGGGGTCCTCACCATTGGGATCGTCACCCGTCCGTTCTCGTTCGAGGGATTGGCACGGGCGGAGAAGGCCGAGGCCGGGATCGCACGGCTCTCACAGGCGGTCGATGCCCTGATCACCATCTCCAACGATAAGCTGCTCAAGGTCGCGCCGGCGGACACCCCGATCACAAAGGCATTTGAGATGGCAGATGAGGTCCTGCGTGAGGGTGTGGAGGGGATTTCCGACCTGATCACAACTCCAGGAATGATCAACCTCGATTTCGCCGATGTCGAGAGTGTGATGCGCGGAGCCGGAACGGCGATGATGGGGATCGGTGAAGGCGAAGGGGAGGGAAAGACCAAGGAAGCAGCGCGCAATGCCATTTCATCTCCGCTCCTTGACGGCTCGATCAAGGGTGCGCGCAAGGTAATCATGAACATCACTGGTGGGGCCGACCTCACCCTAGAAGAGGTGACCGAGGCAGCGTCTCTCATCCGCGAGGCGGTTTCCGATAAGGCGGACATCATCTTCGGCACGGCGATCCGTGATGGGATGGAGAAGGTGCGCCTGACCGTGATCGCCACCGGATTCTCTGTCTCCTACGCCGGTGAAGAGGAAGGGCCGTCCCTTGGCAGTGAGACGATGCTCGCCAAGCTGGAGAAAGAAAGCCGGCTTGGAGTCGATGACTTCGACATCCCAACTTTCCTGCGCCGCAGCCGCAAGCATGGGGAAGAAGCGAAACACCCGTGGCGGGAGAAAGAGGGATAAGCCGGATGAAGGCGTAGTCCTACGAACGGATGCCTCTTAGGCGGAAAATGTTGGATTGCAAAACCTGACCCTAATATCTTTGGGGGTTACCTTCGTCCTCAAACACAGTGTAGGCTCGTTTCAAAAACTCTCGCCGTTACTTGTAAAGCGGTGAACCCCGAAGTCCGTACTCGCGGCAGGCCTGGGCCGGGGTCTTGGCACCCAAAAGTAGCTCCAGAACCACTTTGGCCTTGAACTACGGGGTAAACTGGCGCCACTTGTCCATTCTAACCCCCTCCTCGGACTCTAACCCTCTCTAAGGTCAGTGTCCAAATTCAGGGGTTCACTACAACTACCTATCTCCCCCTTGACATTTTGTAACGTAGATGATACATTAACTTTACGATGCCC
>CAZTJW010000012.1:0-10865 GCA_964613775.1 uncultured Thermotogae bacterium | reverse complement strand
GCGCTTACAGAGCAATTAGGAATAAGCGTCCTCGCGGATTACATAATCTATCGCGGTAAATCTTATCCCGAGTCCGCTGTTGAGCGGGAGGAGTTTCTCCGCTGGACAAGAGAAGGAAGCGAGATCACGAGTTCTCATCCTACAGCGCAGGACCTTTTAGCCACGTTCACCGAGGTGGGGAAAAAGAGCAGCGATATTCTGTATATCCCTATCGCATCCAGAATTTCCAAGGCCTATGAGCTTGCCCTAACTGTGCGGGAGAGGCTCCCGAAGCTACGGGTAGAGGTATTTGATCCTAAGCGGCCGGCTGGCGGGCACGCCTTGATCACCCTGGAGGCAGCACGACTGGCCAACGCAGGGCTTCCCTTGGATGAGATACTTATTCGTCTAAATCAGGCCGTTACTCACATCGACCAAATTGTGGTGGTCGATTCCCTGCGTCAGTTAGCACGCGAGGGACGAATAAGCAACCCAGAGGAGGCTCTAAGCTCGCTCATCGCCGTGAAGGCGCTCCTCTCCTTCCGCGACGGCCTACCGACCCCAATTAGCAAGGCACGTACCGACCAGCAGGCGCTCGAGCAAATTATTTATGCGATCAAACACGCCTTAGCACAGTTTGATGCTACTTCACTTCGTCTCATCGTGGAATACACGGATAATCAAGCCTGGGTCGTTCAGGTAGCGGATAGGTTAAGTGAAACCTTTTCCCCGATCGAGTTGTTGAATCTCCCGGCTTCGCCGTTGGCCATTCTGCGCTTTGGAACCCACGGTTGGAGCGTGGCGTGGGAAGTGGAGAGATAGATGCAGCGGACCAGGGCGTTATCCGCTACAATTATCTCATTGCTATGAGCAAAAAGCTGCAACGACGGTTGATGATCTATTTTTCCATCGGACTCGGGGGAGCACTCTTATATGGGATCATCCGGTGGGTGGGGTGGCGCAGAATTGTACGCCAGTTTCTCTCCCTTGGTCCGATGGGCTTTCCCCTATTCTTCCTCAACGCGATCTTGATGTTCTTCCTGTGGGCTCTTACCTGGCGGATACTGTTGCATTCGTACGGAATTGAGCGGAGCTGGAGCGAGGTATTGGGGGCGTTCGCCGCTGGATACACCGTGACCTACATCACGCCATCGGCGAATTTCGGCGGGGAACCGGTGCGGGTGTACTTGATCTCACGTGGATTCACGACCCAGGCAGCGGAGGCGACGTCGAGCGTGGTCGTGGAGCGATTCTTGAACATGGCGAGCGCAACGTTGCTCGTATTTATCGGGAGCATGTACGGCCTGTTCAGCCACCGCATTGTAACGTGGGTGCGCCTGGGCCTGTTCATTTGGGCAAGCGTGGGGATGACGTTCATGGGATGGGTCATCCTCTACTTCGCCCGCCGGCACCTGTGGATGACCAAGTTCCTCCGGTTCCTTGGGCGACTCATTCCGTGGCGGGGGTACATTAATCGGGCGGCAGATTGGTTCGTCAAGGTAGAGCGGGAAATCGAGGACGCGTTCTCTCCTGGGCACCGGCGCGGAACGGTCCTCGCGTTCATCCCTGCCTTGCTCTCTTCGATTCTGTTTTCACTCAACCCATTGATCTTTGTGTACTTTACACAGGGAGTCACGCTGTCGGTCCTTGACCTCAGCCTGATATTTGCTCTTTCCATGTTCCTGAACATGTTTCTGTGGATCACTCCTGGTGGGATGGGGATCGTCGCCGGCGGGATGATCGGGATATTCAGCCTGTTCGGCATCAGCAAAGCGGCGGCGGTCGGATTTTCATTCACCCTCAAACTTACGGAACTCACGTTTGTCCTATTCGGGGTTTCCTATATGCTGACGCGGGGAGCAACACACTTGCTGCAACACCCGGTCTCCCGTATGGCGGACGAATAACGTTGCTCACAACTGCCGTTCCATCTACACTTTCTCTCATGGATCGAGCGATACGCACGCGTGGATTGACCAAGCGGTTCGGCCGTGTGGCAGCAGTGGATGGGCTCGACCTCACGGTGGCCCGCAGCGAGATCTATGGTCTGATCGGACCGAACGGAAGCGGCAAAACGACGACAATGCGCCTTGTGTGCGGGATCTTGCGCCCAGACGCCGGGGAGATCACTTTATTTGGCCGGCGCGTCCCCGACTTTTCCCTGTTACATAGGATTGGGTACATGCCCCAGGAAAACGCGGTTTATCCTGATCTCTCTGTACATGAAAACCTATGTTTTTTTGGGAGGATGCAGGGGCTTTCTCGCCATGAAGTCGGCGTTCGCGCCAGCGAGGTTCTGCGGTTGGTTAACCTGGAGGGAAAGCGGCACGCGCTCGCCCGCGATCTGAGTGGGGGAATGCAACGCCGGTTGTCCTTGGCAGTAGCGATGATCCATAAGCCCGACTTGCTTCTCCTCGATGAGCCAACCGCCGGGGTCGACCCCGACCTACGCGCGTTCTTTTGGAACCACTTTAAGAAAATCGCACAGGCGGGGGAGACGATCCTGATCAGCACCCACTATTTGGAAGAGGCCTCCCGTTGCACCCGCGTCGGGCTGATGCGCCAGGGGCGGTTGATCGAGGAAGGCCCACCGCAGGTTCTGGAAGAAGAAACACACGCTAAGTCACTTGAAGAGGCGTTTTTGGCGCTGGTGGGCAAAGGAAATAATCGATGAACATCCTGTTTGTCGCGCGCAACGTGTTCCACCGCCTGCGCCACGACTGGCTGACGGTGATCATGATCGGCACGATCCCCCTCATCTTCATCCTGCTATTCGGCTATGCATTCTCCGGCAACCCGACCGACATTCGGGTGATCATCGTCGACCACGATAGCGGAACGATCTCCGTGAACACGCGCGAGCTGGGACCGGTCACGGTGACGAAGAGTCTCTCCCGGGAACTCATTGCCGGGTTCGGCGCCCACACGTTTCGCGCCCGCACGATGAGCGATACGAAGCAGGCACTAGCGCAGCTCACGGATGGGAAGGTGTGGGCAGTGATCGAGCTTTCCCCTGACTTTTCCCAGCAGTTCATCGACCAAGTCCTGGCAATCAGAGGAGCAATGCCCTACACGTACGCTGGGCAGACGGTTCATGTCATGCCGGCGTCCTCTCTACCACCAACGCATCCGCTGATCACCCTGGCGATCGATCGGTCGAACGTCCCGGTGGCGGAGACAGTAATGGCCACAGTGGAGGGCGCGCTAAACCACATGCTGTTTGGGTATCTCGCCCACGGGACCACGGTACCCAACCCGGAAAAGCTTATCGCAATCAACTACGTGTATGCCGGGAACGCCAATTACCTCGATTATTACTCGCCGGGGGTGATCGGATTCGCGGTGACGGTAATCACCTCGATGCTCACCCTGATCTCGCTCGTGCGCGAGGAACGGAATCACATCCTGGAGCGGCTGCTCACGTTCCCGGTGCACCCGTGGGAGCTCAGCTTGGGGTATACGCTGGCGTTCACGATCATCGCGCTCGCTCAGGCGCTCGAGGTGATCCTTGTCGCTTATTTCCTGTTTCACACAATGTTCGCCGGGAGCATCCTCATTATGCTGCTGGTGATCACGGTGTACACTATCGGATTGCAGGGGATGGGCACGCTTCTGTCCGGGCTGGCGCGGAATGAGTTTCAGGCGGTACAGTACGCGCTTTTGATCATTATCCCCGGCTTGATCCTCACCGAGGCGTTCTGGCCGGTGGAGGCACTATCGCCCACGTTGCGCCCGCTAGTGTATGTAATTCCACTTACCTATCTCAACCATGCCCTGCGCGCGATCATGCTGCGCGGATGGGGAGTGACGCGAATTTGGTTCGAGCTGGTTGTACTCACCGCTTACGCAGCGGTGATGCTCGGGCTGAGCATCCTGCTCATGAAACGACGCGCTCACATGAAATAGGGGCTCACTTCTCCTGAATGTAGCGCTCGCGCACTTCCTTGATGAACACGCGCGCCGTGAGCGCAATCACAGCGTAAATCGCAAGTGCGAGGATCAGGCTAGTACGCGCATTGATGAATAGGTATATCCCCAATGTAATGAGGGCAGCCGCACAAGCCACTGCCCCGGTCCCCGATACAATCGGCGATCCGCCTGTGGTTTTATGGAGTCGTACGTGTGCGATGTTGGCCAGCATGAAGATGGTGAGAAAGATCGCGCTCGACGTGGACGCGATGGCGGTCAGGCTGCCTACGTTGACGAAGACAATCGTCACGATTCCAAGTGCGATGAGGCTTGCCCACGGCACATCTTTTGTGCGCTCGCGCAAGGAGAACATTCGGGGCAGGTCACGCTCCGTGGCCATCACCGCCCCCAGCCGTGCCGTGCCGAACAGGGTGGCGTTGATCGCTGACGCGGTGGATAGAAGCGCTGCGATGGCGATGATCACGAACCCAGCCTGCCCCATGAACGGCCGCGCGGCCACGGCCAGTGCGTACTCCTTGCTTGCCACCAACTGTCCCACTGACAGGTTCCCCACCGCTACCAGGGCGACGAGCACGTAGATGACCGTCACGCTGCCGATCGCGATGTAGATCGCCCGGGGCAGGGTCTTCTCCGGATGCACCATCTCATTGACCGAATTGGGAATCAGCTCGAACCCCTCGTAGGCCACGAAGATGAGTGCTGCGCCCATCAGCGTGCCCGCGACGCCTTTGTCCAGCACGGGAAACAGGTTGCCACCCTTGACGAAGAATATCCCCACGCCGGTGAACAGGATGAGGATGCTGAGCTTGACTCCCACGATGAGATCCTCGGTGACCCCCGCTTCCTTCGCCCCGAGCAGGTTGATCCCGACAAACACGGCGATCACCAACGTAGCGAACAGGTGGAGGAGGAGTTGATGGTAGGGAGTAGCAGCAAAGAATGAGGCGCCGTAGGCGCCAAACGCGAATGCGTATAACGACAAGGTGGCGATGTACCCTGCGAGAAGGAGCCATCCGCCGAATGTTGCCAGGTAATTGCTGGAAAACGCCTTTTCCAGGTAGGTGAAGCTTCCCCCTTCGGATTCGTAGCGCACGCCCAGCTTGGCGTAGGAATAGCCGGTGAGCGCGGCGACGATCCCGCCGCCGGCAAACGCGATGTAACTCGCGTGTCCAGCCATTTGCACAGAAAGTCCAAGCACGGAGAAGATCCCGCCCCCGATCATCCCACCGATCCCGAGCGCCACTGCCTCTTTGAGATGGATCTCTCGTGCCATTTCTCCTCCATTCGCCGGTGCGATGACCGGCTGGTCCTTTCGCTTATCGCAGCGTGCTGGCGAACCGCGTCAGATCGCCCTTGGTGATAAACCCCACAAGCTTACCCGGGTCGTTGCGCGAGACCACAGGCAGCCGCCCGACCCCCTGCTCGCCCATGCGCTCCCACGCGTCGTCCAATGTCTCGTCAGGATAGGCCACGGTGAGGTGACGGCGCGCCACTGCGATCGCCTGACGGGTTCGATCCTCTTTCATCGCCTGCATTACGTCCCTCCCAGTGATGATCCCGACCAGCCTCCCGTTTTCATCGACGATCGGGAACCCCTGGTGTCCGGTCTCCAGGATCTTCGCCTGCACCTTCTCCACCGGAAGATCCTGGGGGATCGTCTCCACCGCCCGCGTCATCACATCGCTGACAAGACGGGCCTTGAACACGTTGATCTCCAGGTCCTGCGCAATCCGCATCCCACGCCGGGCGAGCTTCTTGGTGTAAATCGTGTCCGGATAGAGGAGCCACGCAGTGACATCGGCGACGACACAGGCAAACATAAGCGGTAAAATAATATTGTAGTTACGTGTCATTTCAAACAACATAATGATGGACGTGAGGGAGGCGCGTGATGCAGCGGAGAACACAGCGGCCATCCCAACCAACGCATATGCGGGATACGGGGCGGCGATTGCGGGGAACAACATGTTCATCAGCACGCCATACGCTCCGCCGAATGCCGCACCGATGAACAAAGAGGGGGCGAACACTCCCCCCGAGCCTCCGCTTCCCAGGGTGAGCGCCAGGGCGGCGATCTTCGCGAACAACAAAAGCACCAAAAAACCAAACAACATCAGCCCTGTGTGCCCCAATTGTTCGTTCACGATCTCCCCCACCGTGCTGTAGCCGACGCCGAACACGTGCGGCAGCCACAGCCCGATCGCGCCGAGGAGCAAGCCCCCGAGGGCCGGCTTCAACACAGGATGAATCTTCAACCGGTCAAACAGATCCTCGGTTCGATACAGACTTTCGATCTCCACGTACCCAACAAACGCGGCGAACAAGCCAAGGAACAGGTAGAGCACGAGCTCATACGGGCTGCGAAACTGGTACGGCGGCACCTTGATCATCGGTTGCGCCCCCAAAAATACGCGCGAAATGATCGTGGCAAACGTGGATGAAATGACGAGCGGGACGAACGAACGGGTTTTGAACTCAAGCAGGATCAATTCCACGGCGAATAACACCCCGGCAATCGGGGCATTGAATGTGGCAGCGATCCCGGCCGCTGCCCCACACCCGACGAGGACCTTGACATCAGAGCTCGAAAGTTTAAGGAGCTGCCCGATGGTGCTCCCTGCTGAACTCCCAATCTGCACGATCGGCCCCTCGCGCCCTGCTGATCCACCCGTACCCAGGCACACCCCAGACGCAACCACCTTGGCGAGCGCGACCCGCGGCCTTATCCGCCCTCCCTTTGTCGCCATTGCCTCCATTACCTCGGGAACCCCGTGTCCCTTTGTCTCCGGGGCGAAGTAATAGGTAATCAGCCCGACAATCAGACCGCCCGCTGCTGGAATGAGAAGCACCGTCCACCCGGCGCTATTTACAAGCGGGGTGATAAAGTGAATCGATGATTTGTGAAAGAAGGAAAGGTCATTGATGAAGTAGAGAAGATAGCGAAACAGAAGTGCGCCGAACCCGCCGATCACCCCGACGACAATGGCGAGCAAGTTGAGCCGCAAATTCTGCATAACAAGCCGACGAACGTGGTGTTTTATGTAGCCTGCCATTATAGAAGACAATTCTATCTCGGAATGCACCGATTGTAAACATGGATCGCTAGTCCGATTTACGCTCCATCAATCTTGTCTTAGCCGGCAAATCGTTCTATGATAAGAATTAGGGGGGATTTTTGGAGGTGACTGATGAAAACAGCTCGCTACAGGGGTTCAGGAAGGATCTTTCTCGGACTCCTTGCTTTTCTATGGGTATTTGGAATGATGACCATCCTCGCTTTTCCTCAACCCGTGACCTATGGAGGGGTGACGTTTCCCCAGGGCAATGCTGCTTTTGCCGACCGCGTCGTCGCGTATCAGGGGGGAAGCTGCGTGCCCGACATGTTCGCGGATCCACGTGCCGCGCTCGGACCGCCGGACTACGATGGGCCGGGATGCAATAGATGCTTGGGGTGCAGTACATGCGCTGTCTCCCTCGGTTTCCGGCTAAGTGAGATCGACAACCGCGGCTACCTAATCGTGGAGTTCGTGGATAACCGGTTGGTGGATGTACCTGGAGATGACCTGTTCATCTACGTCACAAACGGCCGACCGGCGCGTGTAGAGATAAGCGTAGACGGAAGTTCATTCATCCCTGTAGGAGAGGCAAAGGATTGGCCCACCGGAATCGATATCGCCCCCTATGTGAAAAAAGGCGAAGAATTCCGGTTTGTACGGATATCGGATGTTCCGGGCGACGAGGACCGTGGTCCTTGCCCCGGTCCGAGCATCGATGCGATCGGAGCGATGGGCCCGGCGCGCGCCATGGGTGAGGAGATGGGATCGCTAAAGCTGCAAGTGGGGGGAGAGCTCGCGCTTGCCGCGACTGGTGCCCCGAAGAACCTTTTGATCATCCTCGACACATCGTCGAGCATGGACGAACCGTTTAAAAACTCGACGAAGATCGAAATGGCAAAGCAGGTACTCGACGAATTAGTGGACAAGATCCCCGACGGCACAAACGTTGGGCTGCGCATATTCGGCGGATGCCAGGTAAGCAGGCTCATTGTGCCAATGGGTCCGATCAACCGCGCTGCCCTGCGCGCTCAGATACAAGCGATCGAGACCGGCGGGCCAACCCCGATTGCCTACGCGCTAACTCAGGCCCAAAGAGACTTCGCCAACGTCAGCGGACCGGATCTAGTTGTGCTTGTGAGCGATGGGAGGGAAAACTGTGCCAGCGACTGGTGGAATGCCCCGGTTAAAGCAGCGCAAGCCTTAGTCAAAAAATATAAGCTTAAGATCCGTGTTGTTGGATTCGACGTTGCTGACCAACCTAAAGCACGGGAGGCATTAAAACGAATTGCCACTACCACCGGTGGGCACTACTTCGATGCACACAGCAGCACCGAACTGCGTCAGGCGCTGGCCTTCCCCACTCCGCTCCGCTACCACGTGTACAACCAATCCGGCTCCGAGGTATTCACTGGTAATTTGGCCGCGCCCGCACCACAGCTCCCTGCAGGGGTGTATCGAGCAGTGATCGACACCACTCCCCCCACCGTTGTGGGAAACGTCATTGTTCAAGGGGGCAAAACGACAACGATTACCATCAATCGGTCGGGCGGCGGTTACTCAACCAAGGTGAGTGTTCCCTAGAGATAGACACCTCCGTGCACGTTGATGATCGCTCCGGTGATGTAACGCGCCTCGTCTGAGGCGAGGAATGCCACTGCGGCGGCGATATCATCCGGCGTCCCCAGGCTGCCGAGGGGGATGCTTGCCGTTTTCTCGTGCGGTAGATAGTCTCCGGCCGCGATGAATCCCGGGTTGATCGCGTTCACCCGGATCCCGTACTTTCCTTCTGCCTTGGCCAGTGATTTGGTGAGGATAACGATCCCTGCCTTGGCGATTGTGTACGGAACGGTGTTAGGGACAGCACGCATTACCTCGGCATGCATCATCCCGATGTTGATGATCACTCCCGTCCCACGGGCGCGCATGTGCGGAATTATCGCACGGCAACAGAGAAAGGCACTCGTGAGATTGCTAGCGAGCACCGCGTCCCATTCCGTGCGCGTCGTTTCCAAGAGCGGCTTATATAAAAAATCACCCACGTTATTCACCCACAGGTCGACCGGACCACGGGAAATCGCTTCGTCCACCAAGCGGTGTACCTGCTCCTCATCCGTGACGTCGGCCTTGACGAGAATAACCTGTGCGGTACCCAGTTTTTTGCGTGCCCGCTGCGCTTGCTGATCATTGCGAGCGTAATTTAGAACGAGAGAGTATCCATCACGGGCAAGCCGGGATGCGATAGCAAACCCAATTCCACGTGTACTTCCAGTGATTACCGCTCGTTTGTCCACGTCCATCTTGCGTTAGGTAGATGCGGTGGTAAGCGCAGCGATGACCACGGAAAGCTCTTGTTTGACCCCCTCCAGTTTTTGGATGACGACGTCCCGATCGATGGAAGCGAGCTTGAGCAATGGATCGTCATCCATTCCTTGCACGTACCGGTCGATGCGGGCGATCACCTCGCGCAGCTCGTTTACCCCGGCGGAGCGGTCAGATCCCTCAAACAGGGCAACACTGTGTTGTAGCTTTTCTACGGCGTCTCCGATCAATGTCAACAAATCACTCACTCCTGGTTCCCCTGTTGCATTCATCACCACGGTCACTTTTATTATGCCTACAA
Source organism: uncultured Thermotogae bacterium (assembly GCA_964613775.1). Taxonomy (GTDB): domain Bacteria; phylum Bipolaricaulota; class Bipolaricaulia; order UBA7950; family UBA9294; genus S016-54. The sequence goes on along the minus strand of CAZTJW010000012.1, from coordinate 1,280 downwards.
ATGGGTCGGTTTAGTTCTCCGCCGGCGGGTTGAGCTTCTCCCGTAGTTTATTCAGGACCGATTCTTTCATCCGGGAGACCTGACGCTGTGATATCCCGAGATCCTTCCCTAACTCGGCTTGCGTTTTCCCCTGGTAGAACAACCCCTCCACTACCTGGCGCTGAATCGCGGCGAGCTGTTCGATCGCCGTGATGATGCGCATCCGCAGATCAAACGGGAGCCCCTCCTTGTTGCGTGCCAAGTGATCGAAAGAGGGAACCGGCGGGTTGGGGTCCTCGCGCCGGCGTTTCTCGTCGATGGATACGTAAGTCATCGCCTCTCGTCCACGGAGCACCTCAATTAGTTGCTCCTCATCCACCCCTACGCGTGCGGAAAGTTCCTGGAGCGTCGGCGCTCGTCCCTCCACTTGAAAGAACTCCTCCTCCGCTTCGGTGACGCGGTGGTTCATCGCCTGCACCCACTGCGGAATATGGACGGGCGCGTGCTTATCCCGGATGTAATGGCGGATCTCACCGCGGATGAGGTGGCTGGCATACGTGGAGAACCGGACATTGCGCGACAGATCGAAGTTGGCAACAGCGTTTAATAGTCCAATGTACCCCGCCTGCACCAGGTCATCCAGTTCTTCCCCGGAATTTGTAAATTCAAGTGCGATCGATTTCACCAAGCCGACGTTGCGCTTAACAAGCTCCTCACGCAGGGAAGAGAGTTTATCTGCGCCTGCACCCTTCCCGCTCAGCTCCCGCAACCGATTGAGAAGTTCCTCATTGGTAAGATCAGCCAATCCGCTATTTGCCATCGCCTAGGCCAGTATAGGGCCTGATGATTGTTTGGGCAACCTTACCCTTGCATGAGAAGAAAGATGAAGGCCGCTCCAACAATCACCCCAAGCCACAGGATGTCGTTCCATGGGATCGCTGGCGTGGACGCATAGTCAAGCGGAGATGGGCAGCCGTGTGTGACACAATCGCTGACTGCCCCACGCAGGGCAAGCTCCTGCGCGCGCCCTGCACCGATGATCGCCACCTTCCCAACGAAGATCACCGGAACCTGGGTAGGGATGATCTTGTAATGAAGCGCCAACCGGTTGAGCAATCCCTCTGCCCCGGGGGAATGGATCTCGTAGCGAGCGACTTTAATATTCGGACGGTCGACAAGAAGAGCGGTGAGCACCTTCTCCATCTGCGCGCAGTGCGGACAACCATTCGCATAGAACACGACAACCTGCGGTGGTGCGGTGCGCGATCCGGTCTGCACCTGTGCCGCGAAGAGCCCGAACG
>CAZTJW010000011.1:0-11335 GCA_964613775.1 uncultured Thermotogae bacterium | reverse complement strand
TTGTCTGCGTTCTCGACATGTGGCGGTAAATCCCGGTCGGTCAGTGAATGGCATAAATAAGGCCCCACTTACGGTCGCTGTTATTCCTTGTGCGGTGGGATGAACAGCCCTGATTCCTTACCCTGTGCCTCTTCTCGGGCGGGCGGGATGATCGCATCGCGCGCCTCCAGCTTCCCGCCTTCCACGAGGTAGCGATAGGCGGACAGAGCCGCCTTCGCCCCCTGGCCAGCGGAAATGACGATCTGCTTATCGGTCCGGTTGATCACATCACCGGCGGCGAAGGCTCCAGGTACGGAGGTACGCATCTCCTCATCGACCACGACCTCGCCCCGGTTGTTGATCTCGAGGAACCCGTTAAGGAAATCGGAGTTGGGGACAAGGCCGATCTCGATAAAAACCCCATCGACACGCAATTCTTTCTTCTTGCCGCTGTTCATGTCCTCGATTACCAGTGCATTTACGAACTTATCCCCTTTTACCTCAACGACGCGGTGCTGCTGGTAGGTGTGTACCTTCTGCGATCCAAGGACCTGTTTCTGCAGGATGGGGTCGGCGAACCAGTGATCGGCGACATCCACGATATTGATCTCCGTGGCGATCGGCAGGAAATCGATAGCCGCCTCGAACGCGGAGTTTCCACCCCCGATCACCGCCACCGGCTTTCCCGAAAAGAGGGGTGCATCGCAGGTGGCGCAGTAGGAGACGCCGCGCCCGGTGAATTCCTTCTCCCCCGGCACGTTCAATGGTCGGCTCCTCCCTCCGGTCGCGATCAGGACTGCCTTGGCGGATAGTGTCTCCCCCCCATCGACCTTCACCTGGAAGTTGTCACCGTTCGCACGCACCGCAGTCACCGGGCGACCAACCCGTTGCTCCACGGAGTAGCGCTCCACGTGTTTTACGAACGACTGCACGAGCTCGTACCCGCCGATATTGAGCGTACCCGGCCAGTTTTCGATCTCGCGCGTCAACAGGAGCTGTCCGCCCTGATCCTTTGTTACCAGTGCTACATTTAACATCTTGCGGGCGGCGTAGATCGCGGCGGTCATCGCCGCCGGCCCACCGCCGATGATTATGAGATCGTACATATTCTTCCTCCCTTGAAGTTCATCTATAAAGTTTACCGCTTGCGTGGTATCCGTCAACGCACAAATTTGTTATACTTTCCTTCCCACAAAGGAGGAGGTATGGAGCGGATAAAGGCATTACAGGTGTTGTCCGATGCGTTCGGCGTCTCGGGATTTGAGGACGAGGTACGGGATGAGATCAAGCGGCTCATCTCTCCGTACGTGGATGCGGTACGCGTGGACACGTTGGGAAACTTATTCGCCACGCGCAATGGGAAGGGAAGCTTCACGGTGATGCTCGACGCGCACATGGACGAGGTCGGGTTCATGGTGAAGTGGATCGATGAAAAGGGGTATCTGCGGTTTACGCCGGTCGGTGGCTGGGATCCACGCATCATCCCGGGTCATCGCGTGGAGATCATGACCCGATCGGGCGAGAAGCGCTATGGCGTGATTGGGTCAGCCCCACCGCACATCCTGACCGATGAGGAGCGGAAAAAGCCGATCCCGCTTGAAAAGATGTTCATCGACGTCGGGGCGATGTCGCGCGAGGAGGCGCAGGAGATGGGGATCAAGATCGGCGATCCGCTCACGATCCACTACCCGTTCATGGAGCTTAGTTCCGGATACGTCACGGGGAAGGCGTTCGACGACCGGGCCGGATGCGCGGTAATGATCGAGACGGCGCGACGGCTCGCTGATATCGATCTCGATGTAAACCTTGTCCTGGCGTTCGTCGTTGGTGAGGAGGTGGGAGCGCGCGGGGCGCGTACCGCCGCGTATCAGATCGATCCCGATCTTGCTATTGCGCTCGAGGGAACGATCGGGGCGGACATGCCCGGTGTCCCGGAGGAGTCACAACCAGTGCGCCTCGGCCGCGGCCCGGCGATCACGGTGGCCGACCGATCGATCATCGTGCCGCGTAAGTTGGTGGCTGCGCTGGAACAGGTGGCGGACGATATTGCTGTTCCGTACCAGTATAAGCTTCCCGCCTACGGTGGAACAGACGCCGGCGCGATCCACTTAACGCGTGCCGGGATTACCACCGGTGTGGTCTCCGTGCCGTGCCGGTTCATCCATTCCCCGACTTCCACGATGCGGTTGAACGACCTCGAGAACACAGTGCGGCTGATGAAAAACTTTATCACTCGCCTTCCGAACGTGATCGGGTAAGGAAAATAGAGCATCCCGGTTCAGCCACGATAACCTGCGAAACTACGGGAAAAGACAACGCTGCCAGCAAGATGAGCGAAGCTGGCAGCGCGACGAGGTATTTTGTACGGGGCATCGCTAGTTGATTACCTGACGCCCCCACCGATCTTGATGTGCGCGAGTTCTTCTCGCACTACCGCAGCGAGCCGTTTTATCCCTTCCTCGATCTCCGCCTCACTCGTCACGGAGTAGCAAAGGCGCATCTCGTTGCGGCCACTTCCATCAACATAGAATGCACTCCCGATGACGTACGCGACCTTCCTTTCGAGGGCGCGTGGGAACATGTCCTCGGTGTCGATCCCTTCCGGGAGCTTGACCCACAAGAAGAGCCCACCTTCAGGATGTGTCCAGGTTATCCCTTCTTCTTTCGGCATGTAACGAGAAAGGGCGTTGAGCATGGCATCGCGCTTGGCGTGGTAGCGCCGCCGTAAAAGATCGAGGTGTCCCTCGAAGTCGTAATCGCGGATGTAGCGAGCGGCCAGGTGCTGAGTGAGCTTGGATGTACACAGGTCCGATGCCTGCTTCATGCGCACGAACACATCGATCAGCTTTTCATCAGCAATGAGCAACGCCAGGCGCAATCCGGCGGAGAGGACCTTGGACATGGTAAATAGCAGGATCACCCGCCCGTCCGTGTCCATGCTGCGGATGGATGGGATGCGTTCCCCGGCAAACCGGAGCTGCCCGTAGGGATCATCCTCGAAGATGAGCAGATCCTCACGGCGCGCGATCTCCAGGAGACGCTTGCGTTTTTCAAGCGACATGGTGATTCCAGTCGGATTCTGGAAATCAGGGATCACATACACCCCCTTCATCCTCTTTCCCGCTGCCCGCGCTTGTGTGATTTTTTCCTCCAACGCGTCGAGATTCATCCCATCTTCCTCGAGCGGCACCCCAACGAGCTCCGCTTGGAACAGGCGAAACGCCTGGATCGCCCCGAGGTAGGTGGGAAGCCCACAGAACACAATATCACCTGGATCGATGAATGCCTTTCCGAGTAGGTCCAACCCTTGTTGGGAAGCGGTGGTGACGATCATCCCATCCACCGAAACGTTGAGGCCGTGTTTACTCAGCCACGCTGATGCTGCACGGCGCAGGGTGAGACTACCTTCCGTTGTCCCGTACTGAAGCACATTCCGATACTGGTGGTGCAACTCATCGGCTGCAATCTCGGCCAGCTCTTCGTGTGGGAACGTTTCTGGATCGGGGAGCCCGCCGGCGAATGAGATGATCTCCGGCTTCTCTGTAAGCTTGAGCAGCTCCCGAATCGCTGAGCGTTTCGCCCCGCTAGCCCGTTTGGAAAAAAATCGATTCATCGTTCCCCCTTGCGCGTGCGTTAACACAACGCACCGCATTACATTTTACCGGAAACCAGGGTGGGGGTTCAAAGGAAGAGCTTAGAGAAGATGGGAATAAGGTAAGCAGCGACGAACGACCCGAGGAGCGCCCCGCACACGACGTCGAGGGGGTAGTGCTCTTTAAGATAGACGCGTGATAGCCCGATTGTGATCGCAACGAGGTACGCCGCAAGCTGGATTGGGAGATAGGGATAGAACACGGTGATCACCCACGCAATCCCAAACGACACCGTGGCGTGACCGGAGGGAAAGGAGTAGGAGTCAATCATTCGCGACCGCAACGAGTTTGAGACAAACGCCGGCCGTTCACGGGCGAACATGAGCTTGAACGCGCGGAAGACGGCGATATTGACGATAGAAACGGCAAGGCCAATCAGCACGTATGTCCGATCGATCGGGCGGCCGAACAGAATCAACCCGAGGGCAAGGCCGCCCCACATGTATCCGTCCCCGAGGTAGGTAACGATGAGGAATGCACGCGAAAACTTCTTAAGGAGCGGATGTTCACTGATTGCCTGTAACGTCTCGGTGTCCCATCGCAGCACCATCTCGATGGCGGCGTCAATCCGCGCGCCGAGGCGCGCAAAAGCTGAACTCATTTCGTCTCCTCCTTCAACTTAAGCGTGGGGAACAGGATCACCTCGCGGATCGACGGCGAATCGGTGATGAGCATCGCCAGCCGATCTACCCCGAACCCGATCCCGCCGGTTGGGGGCATCCCGTGTTCGAGGGCGAACAAGAAGTCGTCATCGATCCGTTGCGCTTCCTCATCCCCGCTTTCTCGCAACCGCTCCTGTGCCGCGAACCGCGCGCGTTGATCGAGGGGATCGTTGAGCTCAGTAAATGCGTTCGCCACCTCCAACCCGCCAATGAACAGCTCAAACCGCTCCACTACGTCATCGGTGCCGGGTTTGCGCTTGGCCAGGGGGGAGATCTCAATCGGGTAGTCCTTGACGATCGTCGGCTGGATCAGGTTCGGCTCGACGAAGTCCTCGAACAGCTTTTCGATCAGCTTCCCGCGGGACATCTCCTCCGGAAGCTCGATCCCCTTCTCCCGCGCCTGGGCGATTATCCCATGCTTGCTCGTTACATCGATCCCGGTTGCTTCATCCACTGCTTCCAAGAGGCTAATCCGCCGCCACGGCGGGGTAAGGTCAATCTCCTTCCCCTGATAAGTGATCACCGTGGTTCCCTCTACCGCGCGCGCGCTATCCGAGATCAGCTCCTCAGCCAGGGCCATCATCCCCTCGTAATCAGAATAGGCCTCGTAGATCTCGAGGGTGGTAAACTCCGGGTTGTGCTCGGTGGATACCCCCTCGTTGCGGAAGTTCTTCCCAAGCTCGTACACCCGCTCCAATCCCCCGATCACCAATCGCTTCAGGTAGAGCTCGGGGGCGATGCGCAGGTACAGGTCGATATCCAGGGCGTTGTGATGGGTGACGAACGGCCGCGCTGTCGCCCCACCGGCGATCGGCTGCATGATCGGGGTCTCCACTTCGAGGAACCCACGCTGGTCGAGGAATTGCCGCATCGCTGCGATCATCCGCGACCGGCGCACGAACTTCTCCCGCACGTCGTCGTTGGCGATGAGGTCAAGCGCACGATGGCGGTAGCGCAGCTCCACATCCTTCAGCCCGTGCCACTTTTCCGGAAGCGGGCGCAGCGCCTTGGCAAGAATGGTCCAGCTCTCTATCTCCACAGTAAGCTCACCACGCTTGGTGCGAAACACCTCACCGGCCACCGTGATGAAGTCCCCGACATCACAGGTCTTTAAGAGGGCGTATTTCTCCGCGCCGAGGATATCGGCGGCGGCGTGAAGCTGGATCTTACTGGTCCCGTCGCGCAGGTCGAAGAAACTCGCCTTCCCCATGCGGCGGATGGCAACATTTCGCCCGGCAACCTTCACCCGATCACCGCTTTTCTCCTCATTCTTAAGGTGCGAGAACCGGGCGATCACATCCCTGATCGGCTCCACGCGCACCGCACGTGGAGGATAGGGATCGATTCCGGCAGCGCGCAGGCGAGCAAGCTTTTCCAGGCGGGATTCGACCAACGGCTTTTCCATGATCTACTTGTTTATCGCGATCACACGGAAGTGCGTCGTTCCCCAGGGGAGCTTGATCTTTACCTCGTTGCCCTCGTGCTTCCCGACCAGCGCCTGTCCGGCCGGTGAGGCGATCGAGATCTTCCCCTTCTCCAGATCGACCTCGGCCGGGCCCACCAACGTGAAGCTGCCGCTCTCCATGATATCCATATCCTGGAGGATAAAGCTCGATCCGATCCCGATCTCGTCCGCGGCGATCTCCTCCTCGGGAATGACCTGTGCTGCCTCGAGGACCGAGGTGAGACGTCGTACCTCGCGCTCGTAGTACTGTTGCTCGCTTTGCAGGTACATGTACTCCTTGTTCTCTCGCAGGTCTCCCCCGCTGATCTTCGACGCCTTCAGCTTCTCCGGAATTTCCTCATACAGAATCTTCTTCGCGTGTTCGAGCTCCTGGCGCATCAGCTCATATCCGCTCTTCGTCAGATAAATTGCTTCCTTTTCCATCACTTACCTCCTGGGACAGGGCGGCACTCACCTCCTCACGCAGGGCACGCTCGATCGTCGCCAACCCTTGCCCTTTACACATCGGCCGTGGGATGACCACGATGTCCATGCCGGAAAATGATAACCGGTTCCGCCGGTATCCCTCACGCACGAGCCGCTTTACTCGGTTGCGGGCCACCGCGTTCCCAAACCGGCGCGGGACCACGATCCCGATCCGCCCTGCCTTACCAGTACGCAGAATGTGCAGGGAAAAATATCGCCCACCGCTCACTAACCCGCGCGTGTATACCTGCATGAAATCAGATCTCTTCTTCAACCGGGCGAGAGGACCCCGAACCATACTACCTGCATACATGGGGAAACTATAGCAAAGTGGCATTGTGCTTGCAAGCGCACGCTTCACTTTCCCTCCTGAACCCGGTACACTCACACAAATGGTGAGTGAACGGATATATCGTGTATCGGAACTCAATCGGGAAGCAAAGCGACTTCTCGAGGAAGGGATCGGCCTGGTCTGGCTGCGGGGGGAGATTTCCAACCTCAAGCGGGCCGCGTCCGGCCACTTCTATTTCACGCTGAAGGATGAGACATCTGAGATTTCTGCGGTGAAGTTTCGCGGAAGGGCTGAGTTGATCCCAGTTCCACCACTCGAGGACGGGATGGAGGTGATCGCCTACGGCAGGATCACGATCTACGAGCCGCGGGGAAGGTACCAATTCGTGGTCTCAATCATCCAACCGGCTGGGCTCGGGGCGCTGCAGGCGGAGTTCGAGCGGTTGAAGGCAAAGTTAAATGCGGAAGGGCTGTTTGCGGAGGCGCACAAACAGCCGCTCCCTAGGTTTCCGCGGCGGATCGGAGTGGTGACATCGCCGAGTGGAGCAGCAATCCGCGATATCGTTTCTGTCCTTTCCCGGCGGTGGCCGGTCGCTGCTATCTACCTTTTCCCTTGCCAAGTTCAGGGCGAACAGGCCCCACGTGAGATCGTGGCCGGGATCGAAGCGGCACAGAGGTTCAGCAAAATAGCAGAGCGGCTTGATCTTCTCATCATTGGGCGCGGCGGCGGGTCGCTCGAGGATCTCGCTCCGTTCAACGATGAGCGTGTAGCGCGGGCAATTTACGCATGCGAGATTCCGGTCATCTCAGGAGTCGGACATGAGATTGACTACACGATCGCCGATTTCGTCGCCGACCGGCGCGCTCCCACCCCGTCGGCGGCGGCCGAGCTTGCGGCTCCAGCAAAGGAGGAGATCACCGCGTCCCTCACCACCGCCGTCACCCACGCTGTGCGCGCGATGCGCGCGCACGTCAACGGACGGGATATGCTGCTCGCCGGAACGCTCAAAAGCTACACCTTCCGCATCGCTATGCGGGAGCTAGAAACCCGCTTCCAGCTGCTCGATACGCGGATAACTGCACTTTCCCGCGCCCTGCGGGACGCGTATCTTTCCCGGACGAGAAAGCTGGATCGCCTTACAGACCGGTTGCGCCTCGTCGATCCACGCTTGCCCCTGTCTCGCGGCTACTCGATCACCCGCCGTGTGGGAGAGAGAGTCCCTCTGCGTAATGTCACTGCGCTGAATGTAGGAACGGACATTGAGACGATACTTGCCCACGGAACGGTCATTTCCCAGGTAAAGGAGGTAACACGTGACGATCGATGAGAAGCTAGCCAAGCTCGAGGAGATCACCAAGCGCCTGGAGAGCAAAGAGATTCCACTTGAGGAGGCACTCGCGCTCTTTGAGCAGGGGATCTCTCTCGCCACCACCATTAAAGAAGAGCTCGACCGCGCAAAGACTAAGGTAACACAGGTAATCGAGAAGGCGAAGGGCGCCTTCTCATTGGCCGATTTTGACCTTTCTCCGTGAATCCATATAATGGATGAATTGTGAACTTTTGCGTGAACGAGGAGATATTTATTGGCTTATCTAACTATTCCTGCTTACTTCGCCCGCTCGGTTGAGCGGCTTCCTGACTTCCCAGCGATCGGAAACACCCGTCCTCATCCGAATGAGCCGGACGCAATAACGTTCCGCGAGCTGGATCGGCTCTCCTCCCAGCTTGCTTGTGGCCTTAATAACCTTGGGATCAAGCGGGGAGACCGGGTGGCGATCATGTCCCGCCCGCGCATTCGCTTCGCCGTTGCCTTACTTGGGATCCTCAAGCTCGGTGCGTGGATGGTCCCCCTCGACCCAACGCTCGCCAAACACGAAGCGGAAACACTGATCGCGGAGGCCGAGGCAAAGGCCGTGTTCGCTCCGGGGGAGTTGTTCGACCGTCTTCCACACGGCGGGCCCACCCTGGTTGACTTCGACGACGGGAAACAGGGGATGAAGTTCTCCTCTCTCCTCGCCGCAGGCACACCACCCACCGTTACACTCAATGAGGACGACATCGCTATACTCGCCTACACTTCTGGGACAACGGGCAACGCCAAAGGCGTGCTGTTAAGCCATAAGAACATCACCGCTGACATCGAGGCGTGTATCACCGTGATGCCGGTCACGGAAAAAGACGTGTTTTTGACGATCGCCCCGTGGCACCACATTTTTGGGCTGACGACCGCACTTCTTTTACCTCTCTACACCGGAGCGTTCGCGCTATATACCGACGACTACCGGGCAATCGCCAAGATTTTAAATGAGTACAAAGTTACCGGTTTCATGGGGGTCCCCAAGCTCTACCACGCGATGTACGAAAAGCTTTTGGCACAGATCAGGCGCAACCTCCTCGGGCGGATCATGCTGCGTCTCGCCCCAAAACTGGTGGGGAAGAAGGTAAAGCAAGCGCTCACCGGGGGGAGACTGCGGTTTTTCGTGTCCGGTTCTGCGCCGCTCGATCCCAATGTGAGCCGCGGGTTCCGCCGCCTGGGGATCCCGATTATCGAAGGGTACGGGCTCACTGAGACCTCCCCTGTTGTGTCGTTCTGTGACCCGTTCTCCCCCAAGGGAGGATCGGTCGGCCGTCCTCTACCGAAGATTGAGGCCAAGCTCATCGACAAACGTCCAGATGGGGTAGGGGAGCTTCTTGTGCGCGGGCCAACCGTGATGCAGGGCTATTACAAAAACGACGCTGCGACCCGTGAGGTAATCGATCCGGATGGCTGGTTCCACACCGGTGACCTTGCGCTGATTGATCCGGATGGGGAGATCTTCCTCAAAGGGCGAGCGAAGAACGTGATCGTCTTGGAAAGTGGGAAGAACGTGTATCCCGAGGAAATCGAGTGGGAACTATCGCGCATCCCGTACGTGGAAGAGGTGCTGGTGCGCGGTGGTGTCAGGCAGGGGCAGGAGGTAGTGGAGGCAGTGGTCTACCCGAATAAGGAGAGACTGAAGGCCGCCGGTCACCTGGAAGACATGCAGGACGCGATCTGGGAGGAGATCAAACGCCGCCAACTGCGCCTTGCCCCGCACAAGCGGATCCGAAGGAAGAACGACGTTGTCATCGTCGATAAACCGTTTCCCAAAACGAGTACGATGGACATCAAACGCCACCTTTACCGAGGGGGTAATGGAATACCCGACGATAATTGAACTATTCGATAACGCGGTCAATGACCACCGTGACTCTATAGCGCTCCGCATGCCGATTCCCAAGGAACGAAAGCGCGGTGGAAGAATCCGCCTGGTGTTAAACGAGATTTCCTATTCTCGGTTGGGGGAGATGGTCGGGCGGTTCACCGGGGCGCTTGTGGAACTCGGGGTGAAAAAAGGGGATAAAGTCGCTCTTATCTCCAAGCCGCGGGCCTCTTGGGCGACCGCGTTCTTCGCCATCCTGCGCTGCGGTGCGGCAGTTGTTCCCCTCGATCCTGAGCTGCAACCAGGGGAGATAGCGAGGATCCTCGGGGAGGCAGAGGTGAAGGGTGCCATAACCTCAGGGTTGAAGGTGGGGGCACTCAAGAAGATAAGGGATGAGGCACTGCCCGGGACATTTTTGATCTCAATGGACCGACCACAGAACGATGAAGCCCTATTCCTCGATGCTCTTCTCCTCGACAGAAAGCCTGTACCTGCAGCGCATGTATCGCCGGAGGACATGGCAATCTTAATGTACACCTCCGGCACGACCGGAAATGCCAAGGGGGCGATGCTCCTCCACCGCAACATCACATCCAATGCCCTCACCGCGCTCAAGATCGTCGATCTGTCCGAGCAGGACAACTTCTTGACGATCGTGCCGTGGCACCACATCTATGGCCTTACGATTGCTCTGATCACATCGCTCCTCGCCGGGGCGACGATGACCTACGCTCCGGTCGACCGCAACCTCGCGTTGGTCATGAAAAAAGCGCATCCGACAGTCATCCTCGGGGTTCCCAAGTTATATCACATCCTGTACGTGCGGATCATGGAGAAGATCAACAAGAGCCCGATCGAACGTATGATATACCGCGTTTCCCCAACACTGGTGGGGAAACTGGTGAAACGCAAGCTGTTCGGAAAGAATTTCCGCTTCTTCACCTCCGGGGGAGCGCCGCTCAGCCAGGAGGTTGCGCAGGGGTTCAGGCGGATGGGGATCGGGGTTTTCGAGGGATACGGCCTCACCGAGACGGCACCGGTTTTAACCATGAGCGAACGATTCGCGGCCGAACCGGGAATGGTCCCATTTCCTGGGGTGGAGGTGCGCATCGACAACCCGGACGCCTCCGGGGTGGGGGAGATCGTCGCCCGCGGGCCGAACGTGATGAAGGGTTACTACAAGAACCCGAAGGCGACCGCGGCGGTGATCGACTCGGATGGCTGGCTTCACACCGGTGATCTCGGTCACATGGATGGGGACCGCTTTATCATCTCCGGGCGGGCGAAGAACGTAATCGTACTGGAAACAGGAAAGAACGTGTATCCCGAAGAAATCGAGTGGGAGCTATCCACCATCCCCGAGATCGAGGAGATCATGGTGTATGAGGGCACCCGCCAGAGCGTGCCGGCAGTGGCGGCGAAGGTCTACCCCAACTGGACCGTGCTCAAAGCGGAAAGGATTACTGATCCGGAGAAAGCGCTCGATCTTATCTGGGAGAAAATAAAGAAAAAGAGCGAGAACCTCGCTGTATTCAAGCGGATCAAGTACAAAGATCTCGTTACCTTGGTCGACCAGCCATTTGAAAAGAGCGTCAAGCTCGACATCAAGCGCTACAAGTATAAAAGCTAGCCGCGGA
>CAZTJW010000010.1:0-11790 GCA_964613775.1 uncultured Thermotogae bacterium | reverse complement strand
CATCGATCAGAAAAGTAGTGATCCCGGTCTCCTTTTCCCCGTTGATGATCGCCCAGTTGATCGGTGCCGCGCCGCGGTAACGAGGCAGGAGCGAGGCATGGATGTTTATCGTCCCCAGGGGTGGAATTTCGATCAAGACCGGTTTGAGAAGCTGGCCATAAGCGGCGACAACGATCGCGTCCGGATGGGCGTCCCGGATTTTGGCAAGAGAGTCGGGGGTGTTGACTTTCTCGGGTTGAAATAGCGGAAGCCCAAGGCGGACGGCCTCCTTCTTCACCGGGGACGAGGTAAGGACGGCGTGGCGACCGACCGGACGGTCGGGCTGGGTAACAACGAGCGTGATTTCGTGCTTTTTAGCAAGCGCAGTTAGGGCAGGACAGGCGAAGCCAGCCGTCCCGAGGAAGACAATCCTCACTTATCCTTCTCCCGCTGTTTGCGCGTGTACTCCTTGAGCAGGAACCGCCGCTTGGCCGGGCTCAAGTGATCGATGAACAGAACCCCGTTCAGATGGTCGATCTCGTGTTGAATCGCCCGCGCCATCAGCCCTTCACCGGTAAGCTCGATCTCCCGCTCGTCCAAGGTGATCCCGCGGACAAGAGCGTGAAGCTTGCGCGTGACCGGGGCGTCTACCCCGGGGACGCTCAGGCAGCCCTCGGTTGCCTCTTCCTCATTATCCGAGAGCTCGATGATCTCTGGGTTTATTAAAACGTAGAACTTCCCGTCAAGGTCAATGGTGATGATCCGTTTGGATACACCGATCTGCGGCGCGGCGAGCCCAACCCCGTTTGCCCGCAGCATTGCTTCGGCCATTGCTTCACTGATCCGCTTTATTTTGGAGTCGATATTGGTTACAGGTTCCGCAACTCGCCGCAGCACCGGATCACCATAGATTACGATTTTCGTTAGGTCTTCCTTGTCCGTCATGGCACTCAATTATAAAGTAGGGCGTATGAGCCCACAAACAGATGAAAAACTGCGGGAGACGATCGAGAAGGTCCTCATCCTGGAGAAGTCCCGCGGCTACCAAGACGATGCCGTCACCTGCGGGTTGGAAGAGTTCATCCGCCGCAACCTCCCCCCGCAGGCCCATCCGTTGGTCGCTGGATACGGAAACTCCCCGCATTTTGCGCGGGTGCACGTGGTGGAGAGGCTTTTTTCTTACCTGCGTGAGGGGACTGCGCCTCCGCCAAGTAAGGAAACCCTCCAGCTTCCGGTGAGTCAGGCCATCGGGGTGGGGGAGAAACGCGCAAAGCTATTAGAGAAGCTCGGGATTGAGACGATCGAGGATCTATTGATGTACCTTCCCCGCCGGTTAGAGGACCGCAGGCTGTTCAAGCGGATCGGGGAGCTTCGCCGCGGAGAGGAGGTCTGTGTGCGCGGCGAGATCGCCGCGATCTCCCAGATCAGGGTCAATCCGCGTATGCAGGTGGTCAAGGCAGCGATCGGTGACGGGACAGGGTTTCTCTACGGGGTCTGGTTCAACCAGCCATGGATGGCAAAGCAGCTTCGCCGCGGGGAGAGAATCGCCCTTTACGGCAAGGTGGAAAAAAGCTTCGGCGAGCTTCAAATGCGCTCTCCGGTGTGGGAACCGGACGGGGAGGGGATGGAGACGGGGAGGCTCGTCCCGATCTACCCCGCCACCGAAGGGATAAGCGACCGACTCCTTCGAAGCATCATCTCCCGCAGCTTGGCGCTCTACGCCGATGGGTTTGCCGACATTCTTCCCCTGGGACTCAGGGAGCAGGAGAACATCCTTTCCAAGAAAGTAGCGGTGCGGGCGATCCATTTCCCCCCAGATGCCGAGACATTTACCCATGCGCGCCAAAGCCTGGCGTTCGAGGAGCTCTTCCTCCTCCAGCTTGGGATTCTCGAAGAGACCCCTCCTGGCGCGGGTGTCTCACACGCTAATGCAGGGGCCCTTGCCACCTCGTTCCTCGCGCGCCTCCCGTTCCGACTCACCCCGGCCCAGCTTGGGGCGCTGCGGGAGATTGTGGCCGACCTCCGGGCGGAGAAGCGGATGATGCGCCTTCTGCAAGGGGACGTTGGGGCGGGAAAGACGATCGTTGCCATCACCGCCGCGCTCTACGCGATCGAGGCTGGCTACCAGGTGGCATTCATGGTTCCGACGGAGATCCTCGCCGAGCAGCACGCCCGTCGAATCAAGAAGCTCTTCGCCGGGCTTCCGGTGCGGGTGGGGCTCCTCACGGCAGCTGAAAAAGACAAACCCGCCCTCAAGGCCCGAGTGGCCGCCGGCGAAATCGACCTTCTTATTGGTACTCACGCTTTGATCCAAGAGGATGTCTCGTTCCGGGCTCTCGGGTTCGTGGTGATCGACGAGCAGCACCGCTTCGGGGTGGTGCAGCGGGCGTCAATCGAGGATAAGGGAGAAAACGTCGATCTATTGGTGATGAGCGCTACTCCAATCCCGCGCACGATCGCTCTCACCCTGTACGGGGAGTTCGACGTCTCCCTGATCGAGGGCCTCCCCTACGGCCAGCCGCGAATAAACACCGTCTGGGTAGCGCAATCGCGAAGGGATGAGGTCTATTCCGAGGTAAAGCGCCTCCTTTCCGAAGGGGGGAAGGGGTTCGTCGTCCTGCCGCTTGTCGAGGAGTCGGAGAAGCTCGACCTCAAGGCGGCGGTACAGGTAAAAGAGGAACTGAGCTCCAAATTTGCCGAATTCGGAGTCGGGCTCGTGCACGGCCGCCTACCGGCAGAGGAGAAGAACCGGGTGATGGCTGATTTTCACGCGGGGAAGGTAAGACTGCTGGTGGCGACAACAGTGATCGAGGTGGGGATCGATGTTCCGGATGCAGATTTCATGGTGATCGAACACGCTGAACGCTTTGGCCTCTCCCAGCTTCACCAACTGCGCGGCCGCATCGGGAGAACGGGGCAAAAGGCAATCTGCTTCGCCGTCGCCGACGCGAAGACCGGCGAGGCGAAACGGAGGCTGTCTGCATTCTCCGCCCATCTGGACGGGTTCAAGATCGCCGAGGAGGATCTTCTGATCCGCGGGCCAGGGGACCTCCTTGGGACCAAGCAGCACGGTTTCTTCAGCCGCCTGCACGCGGTCGATCTGATAAGGGATATTGCGCTTATGAAAAAGGCGCGCGCCGCAGCACGCGAGATGCATAAAAGAGGGGTGCCGCAAGAACTTAGGGATGAGGCGAAACGGAGGTTCGGCGACCTTCTGCGCTGGCTCCAGGTTTAGTGAATAAACGTCCCAACCCGGGATCCACTCGCGATCTTTCTCAAGGAATCAAGATCACTTAGGTCGAAGACGGCAATCGGGATCCCGTGTTCCTTACAGATCTCGACCGCCGCGAGATCCATCGCTCCATAGCGGTGTGCCAGGTAATCGTCGTAGGTAAGCTCAGGGATGAGCCGCGCTTCCTCGCCGGTCTTCGGATCAGCGGTGAACACCCCAGGGATGTTCGATCCCTTGGCGAGGAGCTCAGCCTCGATAGTCGCTGCGTGAATGGCGGCAGCAGTGTCCGTAGTAACGAGTGGGTTTCCTGTCCCGCCAGTGAAGATGACGATCGTCCCATTACTAAGAGCCCTTTTCGCCTTGCGCGGAGAGATCGGCTCGGTGAATTGGGTCTCCACCGCTGATTGCACGAGCACCTCGCGGCCGGTCCGCTCTAAGTAAGCTCGTAGGGCAAGGCCATTGAGCACGGTGGCGAGCATTCCCATTTCATCCGCATCGACTCGGTCGAGCCACCCGCTTTTTCCCCCGCGCAGGATGTTTCCCCCGCCGACAACGATCCCAAGCTCCGTGTCCTTGATGGAGGCAAGGGTCTGTGTAAGGCGAGAGATCCCCTGCGGGGAGAAAGGAACATCTTTCCCTCCCAACGCCTCACCACTCAGCTTGAGGAGAAGGCGTTTAAGGGAAGCCATCCTACGTTCCTTCCCCTATCTCAAACCGGGCGAACCGCTTAATTGCGATGTTCTCCCCAGTCTTCGATCGTAGGGCTCCAAGCAGGTCCTCGATCGTGTGCGAGGGATCCTTAACAAACGGCTGTTTGAGCAGGCATGTCTCAGTATAAAACTTCTTCAGGCGTCCTGCGACGATCTTCTCCATCACTTGGGCAGGCTTCCCTTCCTTCTCCGCCTGCGCGCGGTAGATCTCTTGCTCTGTCTCAAGATCGGCCTGTGGTACGTCCTCCGGTGAAATGTAGCGCGGCTTGGCCGCGGCGATGTGCATAGCAAGATCGCGGATAAAATCGCGAAACTCAAAGCTATTCGCAGCAAAGTCGGTGTTACACGCGACTTCTACCAACACCCCAACCTTGCCGCTGTGGTGAACATATGCCTCTATTCTCCCCTCGGTCGCCTCACGCCCCCGGTGGGCAAGGAGCTCACGCCCCTCTTCGCGCAGGATCTTCTTCGCCTGTTCCATGTCCCCGTCCGCTTTGGTCAGGGCGCGTTTACAGTCCATGATCCCAACGCCAGTCTCATCGCGCAGCTTCTTTACGTCCTCACTCGTTATCGCGCTCATCCTGTGTTCCTTCCTCGATTTCCTCTTTTTGTACCGCTGTGTCTATTGGCGCCTCTTCCATGGGAGCCTCCTCGTCTGGGACCTCCGCCGGCACCTCTGCGACAGGCGCAGCCGCTTCCTCCGTTTCCTGACGCCCCTCGCGCCCTTCAAGGACCGCATCGGCGATGCGGGAGGTGATCAGCCGGGTTGCCTTGATCGCATCATCATTCCCCGGGATGGGGAAATCGATCGGGTCGGGATCGCAGTTTGTGTCGACGATAGCGATCACGGGGATCTTCATGATATTCGCCTCGTGCACGGCATTAGCCTCGATATCCGTGTCGATGACGTAAACGAGATCCGGAACTTGTTCCAGGTGACGGAGTCCGTCTAGGTTGCGCTCGAGCTTTGCTAGCTCACGGCGCAGACGGTTTGCCTCTTTGTTTGGGAAGCGATCGATTGTCCCGTCCTCGACCATCCGCTCGAGCTCCTTCATTCTCTCGATGCTCTTCTTTATCGTGGCAAAATTGGTCAACGTCCCCCCGAGCCAGCGGTGGTTGACGTAGTGAGCACCGCAGCGACGCGCCTCCTCGGAGATCGTCGTCTGCACCTGTTTCTTCGTTCCCACAAACAGGATCTCTGCTCCCTGTGCGACCCGGTCGCGAACAAACAGGTACGCTCGTTTGAACATCTCCACCGTCTGTTCGAGATCGATGATATGGATCCCTTTCCGTTCGGTGAAGATGTAACGAGCCATCTTCGGGTTCCACTTTCGCGTGCGGTGACCGAAATGCACCCCGGTCTCCAGCAGTTCTTTCATTGTCAAAAGTTCCACATCACCCTCCCATATGTTTGTCGTTAGATCACTGAAGTATAGCAAACGTGGAAGGTTTGCGCAATCTGTAATCCGGCGTTCCTAATTCGTATTTGGTCAGCATTTCCATTGTTTGTTCCCCCCACCAGTGCGCCATATAATGGCGGTGGAGGTGAGGGTGGTGCGCGAGTCGGAATCTCTTCCCCGTGACGGAACAGCAATCAGGGATGTGCCGAAAAATATTGAAGCGGAGCAAATTGTGCTCGGATCCGCCCTGCTCGAACCGGAGGGGGCGGTCCCCGTCCTCCTCGAACGCCTGCGCCCCGAGGACTTCTACCGCCGCAGTCACCGCGTGATATTCCGCGTGATCAGGGAGTTATTCGACCGCGGTGAGCCGGCGGACATCGTGGCGGTGGCCAATCGCTTGGAAGAACGGGGAGAGATGGACAAGGCTGGGGGGCGGATCTACTTGACCGAGTTGCTTGACCGGGTGACAACGACAGCGAGCCTTGAGTACTACATCGAGATCGTGCGCAAAAAGGCGACCTTGCGTTCCCTGATTGAAGCGGGTGGACGAATCATCGAGCTTGGGTATGATGAGCGTCAAGAAACGGATGAGGTCCTGGATAAAGCGGAGTCGGTCATCTTTGATATCTCCCGCCGTAACGCGACAAGCGACTACTACCTCATCAGTCAGTACCTGTACGAGCACATCGATAAATTGGAAGAGCTGCACCGCGATCCGGAGCGACACACAATTACCGGACTTTCCACGGGGTTCCCTAAGCTTGATGAAATGACGTCCGGGCTGCAGCCGTCGGACCTCATCGTCCTCGCCGGTCGTCCGGGAACCGGGAAATCGAGCCTCGTCCTCACCCTTGCCAGGAATGTGGCGATTCGGGAGAACGGGGTAGTGGGGATTTTCTCCCTTGAGATGAGCAAAGAGCAAGTGCTAGAGCGGCTGTTGTGTGGGGAGGCACAGGTGAGCTTGCACCGGCTACGCGGGGGATACGTGCCGATCAACAAGTGGCGCGACATCGCTAACGCGGCAAGCAAGTTCCAAAAGGCGAAGATCATCGTCGACGACACGCCGGGGATCTCCATCCTTGAAATCCGCGCCAAGGCGCGGCGCATGGCTGCGCAATACGGGCTCGATATGCTGGTCGTCGACTATCTTCAGTTGGTCGAAGGCTCAATAAAGACGGACGTACGCGAGCAGGAGATCGCGCACATTTCCCGTTCGCTCAAGAAATTGGCGCGCGAGCTCAACATACCGGTGATCGCTGTGTCCCAACTCAACCGGGCGGTGGAACGGCGCGAATCGAAGCGCCCCCAGCTCGCCGACCTACGCGAGAGCGGGGCAATTGAACAGGACGCGGATCTCGTCGCCTTCATCTATCGTAAGGACTATTACGATGAGCCCGCGGACACCGACACGCAGAACGCTCGCGGCGCCGCGAGCGAGGCGGAGATTATCGTCGCCAAGCAGCGTAATGGCCCACTGGGCAAGTTCAAGGTGGCATTTCACAAAGCGTACGCGAGCTTCTATCCCCTTGCCCAGCAAGAGGGACCTCCGTTCTAGTTCTATTGCCTGTCTACGTGCAGGGCGTATAATCGGATAAACCACGCGTAAAAATGAGGAGGGAGGATGGCTTATCCAACGGATTATCGGTACACAAAACAGCATGAGTGGATCCATATTGAGGGGAATCAGGCAAAAGTGGGTATCACTGACTACGCGCAGCGGGAACTCGGGGATATCGTGTTCGTCGAACTACCCGCAGTGGGAACGAAGGTGAAGCAAGGGGAGAACCTTGCCACGGTGGAATCGGTGAAGTCGGTGAGCGATGTTTACGCTCCTGTCGCGGGCGAGGTGATTGCGGTGAACGATGCGCTGGAATCAGCACCGGAAACGATCAATAAGGATCCGCATGGTGCAGGGTGGATTGCTATACTCACGCCGGATGATCCCCACGAGGCTGATTCTCTCCTCGACGCAGCCGGGTACGAAAAACTTATCGCCGCGGAGTGACCAAGGATGCGCTATATCCCAAATACTGACGCTGATCAACATGCCATGCTCGCGGAAATCGGGGTGAAATCGGTGGACGATCTGTTCGCCGACATCCCACAAGAGGTGAAGGATCACTATCGGCCACTCGGGCTTCCGGGGAGAAGCGAGATGGAGGTGCGGGACGAGATCGAGGGGCTATCGCTCCTTAACTCTGACCCGCATGAGATAGTCTCGTTCCTCGGCGGCGGCGTGTACGATCACTACATCCCGAGCGTGGTCAATCACGTCCTCTCCCGGTCGGAGTTCTACACGGCGTACACCCCATACCAGCCCGAGGTGAGTCAGGGCACGCTCACTGCGATGTTCGAGTTTCAGACCATGGTATGCGAGCTGTTCGGAATGGAGGTGGCGAACGCGTCGATGTACGACGGGGCAACCGCACTCGCCGAGGCGGTCCTCATGGCGGAGCGCATCGTGGGAAGGGGACGGATTGGGGTAGCACGCTCCCTCTTTCCGCACTACCGCCGTGTGATCGATACCTACACGTGGGCTGCGGGGATCGAGGTGACGGAGATCCCGTACCTTCCTGATGGGAGGATCGACCGGGACGCAATTCCATCCGGGCTGTCCGGGCTCGTTGTCCAATCACCGAACGCGTTTGGGGTGATTGAGGACCTCTCCGGGCTCAAGGATAAGCTCGGCGACGCGCTTCTGATCGTGTCAACGAACCCGATCGCCATGGGGATTATCGCCCCACCCGGCAAGTTCGGCGCGGATATCGTGACCGGAGAGGGTCAGCCATTGGGGATCCCAGTCTCGTTCGGCGGGCCAGGCCTTGGCCTGTTCGCCACACGCCAGAAATACCTGCGCAAGATGCCGGGGCGGATCGTCGGGCGCACGGTCGACGCTGCGGGGAACGTGGGGTACACGATAACGGTACAGACGCGTGAGCAGCACATCCGCCGTGCCCGCGCTACCTCGAACATCTGTACTAATGCCCAGCTGTGCGCCCTCGCCGCCACGGTATACCTCGCCTCCCTTGGAGCAGAGGGACTGAAGGAATTGGCGCTTCTAAACGTGGAAAAGGCGCACTATCTGGCCGCGCGCATACAAGCGATCCCCGGATACGAGCTTGCATTTACCGGGCCATTCTTTAACGAGTTTGTCGTCAACGTCCCGCGCGATCCGCAGAAGATACGGGAAGCGCTAGCGCGAGATGGAATGGCAGTTGCCGACCCGCACATCATTGCCGCGCTCGGGGCGAAAGATGCCCTATCGTTCGCTTGTACCGAGAAGCGAACGCGGGCACAGCTCGATCGATTAGCCGTCCGGTTGGAGGAGATGAGATGAAGACGATATTTGATTATCCGAACCATACCGCAGTCGGGGGATTGTTCCCGCACTCAGATATCCCAGAGGCCGAACGTGAGCGCCTAATTCCGCCCGACCTGGAACGGAAGTCCGCCCCGCGTATCCCCAATCTGTCCGAACCTGAGGTCGTCAGACACTACACGCATCTCTCTAAGCTCAACTACGGGATCGACGACGGGATCTACCCACTTGGAAGCTGTACCATGAAGTACAATCCCAAGCTCTCCGAGGACCTCGCTCGCCTGCCTCGGTTTGCCGCCGCGCATCCGCTTGCCGATCCGCGCTACGTGCAGGGATCGCTTAAGCTTCTGTACGAGATGGAGCGGGTTCTCGCCGGAATCGCCGGGCTGGCTGCGGTCACTCTCCAACCGGCCGCCGGGGCACACGGGGAACTCACTGGGATGTTCATCATCCGCCGCTATTTTGAGGATAAACACGACGAAAAGAGAAAATACATTCTCCTCCCCGATTCGGCGCACGGGACGAATCCAGCGTCGGCAACGATTGCCGGGTTCACTGCCCGCGAGATCAAATCCGGCCCGGACGGGATGGTTGACATCGAGGCGCTCAAGGCGGTGTTGGATGATACCGTAGCCGGGATCATGCTCACTGTGCCGAACACGCTCGGGATTTTTGAGGAGCGGATCATCGAGATTACTGACCTTGTGCATCAGGCCGGCGGTCTGTGCTACTTCGACGGAGCGAACCTCAACTCGTACATCGGCCGTGCCCGTCCTGGGGACATGGGGGCGGACCTGTTCCACTTCAACCTGCACAAGACCCTGTCCACCCCACACGGCGGCGGAGGGCCCGGGTCAGGTCCGGTGGCGGTGACCGCACGGTTGATCCCATTCCTGCCTGTGCCACGGGTCGTAAAGAAAGGCGATCGCTACCAACTTGACTGGGACCAGCCGCGATCGATCGGAAGCATGCACTCGTTCTACGGGAACTTTGGGGTGATCCTCAAGGCGTACGCGTACGTTCTCCAGCTCGGAGATCCTGGCTTGCGCGAGGTAAGCGGAAACGCGGTGTTGAACGCAAATTACCTGCAAACCTTGCTCAAGCGCGTCTATTCCCTGCCGTACGACCGGCTGTGCAAGCACGAGTTTGTTTTATCAGGAAAGGGGATTGGAGAGGGGATCACCACCCTGGACATCGCCAAGCGGCTCCTCGACTACGGGTTCCATCCCCCGACGATCTATTTCCCGCTCATCGTGCACGAGGCACTGATGATTGAACCAACGGAAACGGAGGGAAAGGAGACACTTGACCGGTTCGCGGAGGCGCTTACAAAGATCGCCCGTGAGGCGAAAGAAAACCCGCAGCTTTTGCATGATGCTCCCACCACGACCCCGGTGCGCCGCCTGGACCAGACGCACGCGGCCCGGCAACCGATCTTGACCTATCCGTTTGTGGAGGACTGAGCTGCACGTGTGATCACGGCGGTGAGCCGGTCGGCAACTTGGCTACACAACTCCGGATCGGTCGCCTCAACCATCACCCGTACCACCGGCTGCGTCCCGGAGGCGCGCACAAGGATTCGCCCGCTATCGCCGAGTTGAGCCTGCTCGCGGGCGATCGCTTCCTTGGCACGCTCCACTACCTGTGCCGGGTCCGCAGTCGAAACATTGTGTAACAACTGCGGGACAAGTGGGATCTCCTGCGCCAGTTCGGGAAGCGACATCCGATGGGTGTGGGCGATCTCGAGAAGCTTCACCGCGGTCAGGATCCCGTCACCGGTTGGGGAGTGATCGGAGAAGATGATGTGTCCGGATTGCTCTCCTCCGAGGCGGGCGCCACGGGCGCGCATCTCCCACGCCACATGCCGGTCCCCAACCGGGGTGCGGACAAGTTTGACCCCCTCCGCGGCCAGCCGGCGCTCCAGCCCGAGGTTGCTCATCACTGTCACCACGACGAGCGGGGGAGAGAGCCGACCGATGCGGTGCATGTGCAGGGCGGCGATCCCCATCATCCGGTCCCCGTCAATTACGGCACCGTCCGGTCCGACAAGGAGGACGCGGTCCCCATCGCCGTCGAACGCGATTCCGAGATCGGCGCTGTGTTCCCGCACCGCCGTTTGTACCGGCCCAAGGTGTGTGGAACCGCATCCCTGGTTGATATGTGCTCCGTCCGGTGCGGTGTTAAGCTCGACTACATCAGCGTTGAAATGACGCAGCACACGGGGGGCGATCGCTCCGGTTGCCCCGTAGGCACAGTCGACCACGATCCGCGTACCGGCGAGGTCGACATCATCAGATTCGATCGTCCCGATGAGGAATGCGGCGTACCGCGTCGCCGCCGCGTCAAGCGGTGCGATCCTCCCCACCCTATTCCCACCCGTGGGGGCATGATTAATCGCACGTCCGATCGCGTTTTCCTGCTCCACGGTGAGCTTCATCCCGGTGTGGTCGAAGAACTTGATCCCGTTATCCGCGGGCGGATTGTGCGATGCGGAGATCACCGCTCCCAATGCAGCATGCTCATCCTTGATCAAAAACGAGATTGCCGGAGTGGGGATGATCCCGGCCAGGAGGACGTCGGCACCAGCAGCAGCAAACCCGGCGGCGAGCGCTCCCTCAAGCATCGGACCGCTCTTACGCGTGTCCCGGCCAATGATCACCAGCCCGCCGGGCGGGACGAGGGTCACCGCGGCCGCACGCGCCAACGATAACGCAAGTTCGGGAGTGAGGTCGCGGTTCGCTACTCCGCGCACACCGTCTGTGCCAAACAGCTTCACCGACTCCATCCCCCTTCCCCGAACAGCAGAGGCGGGCCCAAGGCAATCGGATAGAGAATCTCCCCGGTTACACCGAATTGCAGCCCGTGCGCTGGGGCCCGATAGGAAATTCCGCCGCCGAACACCGGTTGGGGAAACCGTGCGGCAAGCTTGAAGTACGCAATCCCTCCATCCAGACGCAGATAGCTTCCGCCGTTTCCTAATGGGAGTTCAGCGCCGATCCGGAGGAGGGTCTTCCCCGTCGGCGAGACAAGCAGGCTCGCCACCCCATCCCCAAACGGAAATTCCTCCCGGACTGTGATGCCGAGTAGTAAAGGTGTGTTCCCAATAGGAAGGCCAATAGTAACGCTGATAGCATCGATTCCTGCTGCTGT